>JAHEMU010000371.1 GCA_024643485.1 Cytophagales bacterium | reverse complement strand
CCGTCAGCGTTTATTTTTATTCGCAGTATTTTGCCTCTTAAGTCGTGGGTATTACCACTTGATTTTTGGGCATCAAAAGGAGATCGACCTGGACGTTCATCAATAGGAGTGTATCCATCTGATTCTTTTGAACTGGTATTGTCTCCAGTAGAAAGCCATAAATATCCCTGTTTATCGAACATTACCTCGCCTCCAGAATGGCAACAGGTTTCTCGTTGTACCCCTACTTCCATCACCATTACTTCAGAATTTAAATCAATGGTTCCTTCTTCTGTAAAAGTGAAACGCGACAATAATTGATTGGTATTTTCGCAAGGCGGTGAATAATATATATACACCCAATGAGTTTCTGTAAAGTTGGGATCAAGCGCCATCCCGAGAAGCCCATCTTCATAGTTTCCTTCTATACACACATTGAATTCAGCAGCAATAGAAGTGGAGTTTGTTTTGGGGTCATATAGTTTAATTAATCCTCTTCTTTCCATAAACAATACCCTTAAATCGGGTAATACCTCCAATTCAATGGGTTCATAAATATTATTGTCGAGGGTGACTACATTGAATCGACTAAAGGAAGGAGCTTGTTTGCTTTTAACCAGTTCATTTTTCCATGTGTTCTCGCCAATTAAGAAGTCTATTTGCGATTCAATTTCTGCAGTTAAAAAGGCATAAGTGCCACTACCAATAGTGCCTGAAGACTGTTTTTGTTGATTAATTTGATTAAGCCACGGCCATTGATAGGTATTTACCGCGTTTTCGTACAAAATAATCCCACCTCCTGATTCTGAAAACCGTTGAAGAGCAGTTTGAACGTCAGGCAAAAGGTTTGAATAGTCCTTTTGAAGCACCGCAATGATGGAGTACATCTCAAGGCTATCTGTTAAAAGAATATTTGTGGACGCAGATTGACTGATTTCATCCAGTCCGTTTAATTGTAATAAAGGCTCAATTTCTGAAGACTCAATAGAACCATCAGCGATAATAAGCAGCCGTTTTTGCGCTCGCTCATTCGAACAAGAAGAAACAAAGTATCCGATGGTAACGACGAATAGCAACAAGCTAAATTTATTCATAGTGGATTTTTTAAAAGGTATAAGTTACTAGTAAATCCGTTTATATTAAAAAACGCAGGCAAAAAGTAGGAAAATAATGTGGTTTGATAAATAATTAAAGGTAATTGATGTGAATTCTATTAAATTGAGGTTCAAATTTTAAAAAGTAATTCCATGTTTGTACATCACGTTTTTTTCTGGCTAAATGATCCTGAAAATGAAAAGAAAAATGCTCATTTTGAGGAGGAATTGGAAGCATTAATTAAAATAAGCAACATTTCGAAAGCGTATTTAGGAAAGCCTGCACATACACCTAGAGAAGTTGTAGATAATACGTATCAGTATTCATTACTTCTGATGTTTGATAATAAAGAGCAACACGATATCTATCAGGATCACGAGGCTCATCATGTTTTTATCAACAATTGTAAACAATATTGGACAAGAGTTCAGATATATGACTCAGTGGGTTATTAATAAACCTACTTTATAATTTTTAGCGGAACTAAAATTTGTACTGAATTTCCATTGTCTGTAACGCCAGTGATTCTAAGCTCGTAATCACCTGCAAGGTCAGAGGTTACAAAAGGAATTACCGCTGGCTCGTCTGAAGTATACTGCCAATTAGGGTTCCAAAGTAATTGTTCTCGATTATCTGGAAGCTTATTGGAGTGATGGACGTTTTTTTCATTTTTAGAATGAATACTCGATGTAGTGATACCTTGAACAGTTACCTTGCTCACTTCGCCTGCGAATTTGTAATCAGATAAATTTCCTTCGATGGTTTCAATGTTGAGTAGCGACTCGGAAATCAAGTACCCATTATATATCCTGTTATTAATGATGCCAACCCCTTTTACTTTGTAGGGGTTAAACTGGAGAACTTGAGCTTGCGATACAGGAATTCCATCTAACAAAATCAAGTTGTCCTCATTAAAGGTAGGATTATAATATTTTGTGAAAAATGAGATTCGATTTTTACGAACTCGAACGTTCGGAATGTATTCAGTAAAATGATCCGTTAGCGTCGGAAAACGGGTGTAATCATCAAATAAATAATACAGGTCATAGGGTTCAAATGCAGGAGGCCAATTTTTATCCAGAACCATTGAATCGACAATAATTTCTGAATACGCGTTTACTATTTGATTGTTGACACTTCTGTCGATAATTTCTTGTACAGTTGAACTATCAAGAGGTTGGAATGAAATTGGGGGTTGATAATAATTCACAAGCCATTTATCATTATTCACCACCCTGTATCCCGAGTCTAAGGGCAAGGCACGTAGATACGCATCCAACGTGTGGTCTGGGCTATTGAATAGCAAAGAGAAATGACCGCTTTCATCCGTTTTAGTGGTGGATAATTGATAGGGTGTTTCTGGAAAACCCAAGGTAACTATTGCCCCAGGAACCACCTTATTTTGTTGATCTACAACTATTCCATTTAAAATTTCACTTCTACTTTCCGGTAAGTTTTTAACTGTTTTGGGTACCGTAAATGGTTTATTGGGCAATAGGCTTAGAAGTTCAATTAATTCAGGCTGACTTTCAATGGGTCCTAGTATATAAGTCAAATAGTGAGCTTCAGGAAAGAAGAAATAAAGCGGATTTAAGCTGCTATTAGGCTGTTGATTCTTAGATTTTATGTATTTTTTTGTAATAGAAGTGGTAAATATCCCCTTTGGAAGGGATAGTGTTATGGATTCCTCTGAACGCACTTTTGCACTAATAGGATCTAGTTTTATTACCTGTTCTTGAAAATTGAGATACCAGTGATAAGCTATCAGTTCTTCATTTTTAAATACAGATAATTTCACAAGATGATTTCCGATAATGGCGTTTGGAATATAAACAGTTGAGTTAACCGCAATTGTTTGATTAAATATTACTTCATTTGAAGATTCGATTTGGAATTCCAACGGGCCGGATATGTTATCCGTTACCACTTTTACTTCTAGCTGATCTTTTGTTGGCACC
>JAHEMU010000049.1 GCA_024643485.1 Cytophagales bacterium | reverse complement strand
GGAGGTGATCTTATCTTCAGTCATCATATCAATACTTCTGTTCGTTAAAACCCAGGAGCGGTAGAGCAGTAGTTTAATTTTAAATGAACTAAGGGGAGTCGCTAAAATTTAATTTAAAGCGACTCCCTCTTTTTGCCTTTTCAGAAAAAATTAACAGATTAATTTATTTATTAAATTTGCTTATTTATGAACTTTGGGAGACTCAGTTCTGAAGAATATTTAATATCAGGTCGTGTTTTTCTATAGAGATAATTTAAAACTGGTTTAGATAGCCTAATTATTTAACCAATACATAAACTTACCCCAAACGGAAGTGGGTTTTTCTAATTCAACTTCATTAATTACCTCTGGTTCAAAAGCCATTTTCTTGCTTTTTACCTTTGATTTGGATTGATTCTTTTTCAACTGATCTTCATATGCCAATCGTTTTTTCTCCTTTTCCTTTTTTATTTTGTCAGCATGTTCTTTTGCCTTTAATTTTTCTTCTCTTTTTACTTTTTGTTCATAAGTAAGTGGAGGTCTTTTTCTCCGTTCAGGTCTAGAAGAATACTCTCTTTCGCGTCTTTTTTCAGAATTTCGAGGTTTTTTTACTTCAACTTTTGGTTGGGATTCTTCTGAGGAGTCTTCCTCATTAGTCTCCTCTTTAATTTTTACTTTAGGCTCAGGAATGTCAATTTTCCCAATAATTTTCAATCCTTGAAGCTTTACTAATTGGGGTTTTATTACTTCATCTTCTATAGGTGGAGCAATCATTTCCTCAGACTCCTCACTTTTTTCTTCCTCGAGCACTTCTTTAACTTGAGCCAGTTCCTTTTGGTCCGAAAAGTCAATATCATCACCTTTAAACTGTGATTTTCCAGAGGTGAAGGTTTCCTCAGTGATTTCCTCAGAATCTTGTTCTAAATACTCGGTTTGAGGTTTTTCCTCCATTTCTTGGAAGGACGATTCGAAATGCTTATCAAATTTCTGCATCACCCGATCAATCCCGGCTTTAACTAATTTGGTATTTACACCCTTGTCAGTTTCTATTCCATTGCTGTTAAGAAATGCTATAATTTCTGAAGGTTTTACTTTAAGTTGTCTTGCAAGAACACCGATTCTCATAATTCGAAAGGAAATTTTAGCAAACTTACTCCGATATTCTAATTTTTTGAAATATTGAAGCGTAAATTGGATGGAATTCCTTCATTTTAATTTAAATCATTTCGATTTTTCGTAAATTTTGAAGTGAAAATATTTGCATTTCTTGTCCTTGAATTTGAATAATCCTAACTTCTACTTTCCTTGATAATCTAAATTAATAAAACATATGAATGGTTTTAAATGGGGTATTTTAACATTAGTTACTTTTCAATTTTTATTTTCTAGTTGTGTTGAAAAGGAGATAAAAACTTCGAATAAGTCCGTATTTATCACAGAATCGGCACGGTCAATAGCTGATAATACTTTTGACCCTTCTACCTTTTTCTGGATGGATTCGTCGGCTGTAAAGTGGGAAGACGCTTTACCAGTTGGGAATGGAAGATTAGGCGGAATGGTTTTTGGGACTGTGGAGGAAGAGAGGATTCAATTAAATGAGGAAACTTACTGGACAGGTGGGCCATATAGTACTGTTGTGTCGGGAGGGAAAGATAAATTGGCGGAAATTCAGCGGTTGATTTTTGAGGGCAATCCACTTGACGCCCATAAATTGTTTGGAAGGTATATAATGGGGTATCCCGTTGAACAGCAAAAATATCAATCCTTAGCAAATTTACATTTGTTTTTTGAACCCCAATCCAAACCCAGCTCCTATGCTCGTTGGTTGGATTTGTCGACTGGGGTAGCTGGTGTTGAGTATGAAGTTGATAGCGTTAAATATGCTCGGGAGGTTTTCGCATCCTTCCCTGATCAAACAATCGTAATTCGACTTTCCTCGAATAAAAAAGGTAGAATTTCTTTCGAAACTGAATTGAGAGGAGTAAGGAATAGTGCTCATTCCAATTACGGTACAGATTATTTTCGAATGGATGGAATTAATGATAATGAGTTAATTCTTACGGGAAAGTCGGCTGATTATTTAGGGATTGAGGGTAAAATTAAATTTGAGGCTCGACTTATTGTGCAAACAAATGGGGGTAATGTTACCCGCAATGGAAGTAGAATTCACGTTGAAAATGCAGACGAAGTGACCATGTATTTCGTGGCTGCTACAAATTTTGTAAACTATAAAGATGTAAGTGGCGATGAACATGAACGAACGTTGAATATTCTTTCTCCATTACGAACAGCTGATTACCATTTGGTACGACAAAGATCTATCGAAAATCATCAGCAATATTTCAATAGAGTTACCCTAAGCCTTGCCAATACACCCAATTCCTTTCTTCCAATTGACGAGCGAATGGAAGCCATACAAAAGGTTCCAGATCCTTCAATGGCCGCTTTATCCTATCAGTTTGGAAGGTATTTGCTAATTTCAAGTAGCCGGCCTGGGACCCAACCTGCGAATTTGCAAGGGATTTGGAATCAGGATATGAATCCATCATGGGATTCAAAATATACGACTAATATTAATACAGAAATGAATTATTGGGGTGCTGAAGCGGCTAATTTATCTGAATTAACAGAGCCTTTAGTGAAAATGGTTGAAGAATTAACAGACCAAGGGTCACAAGTTGCTTCGGAGCATTACGGAGCCAATGGGTGGGTTTTTCATCAAAATACGGATATCTGGAGAGTAGCAGCCCCTATGGACGGTCCGACTTGGGGAACATTTACTGTAGGCGGAGCTTGGTTGACGACCCATATATGGGAACATTATTTATTTACTCAAGACACTACATTTTTAAAGGAAAAATATCCAGTAATTAAAGGAGCTGTTACCTTTTTTATGGATTTTCTTGTGGATCATCCAAATGGAAAATGGCTGGTGACGAATCCTTCAAATTCGCCTGAAAATCCACCTAAAGGCGAAGGTTATAAGTATTTTTATGATGAAGTAACAGGGATGTATTATTTCACAACTATTACTGCAGGATCCACCATGGATATGCAAATCCTCCATGATTTATTTTCATATTATATCGATGCGGAACAAATTCTCCAAATGGATCGAGAATTCGCAAGTGAAGTAGCAAATGCCTTGGCTAAATTTCCACCTCCACAAATTGGTAAAGATGGGATGTTACAAGAATGGACGGAGGATTATGAACAATTGGAGGAAAAGCATCGGCATTTTTCTCACTTATATGGATTATATCCAGGAAATGTGTTGTCTGTAAACAAGACTCCCAATTTTGTGGATCCTGTAAAGAAAGTATTGGAGCAAAGAGAAGATGGGGGTACAGGCTTTTCGAGGGCTTGGAAAATGGCCTTATGGGCTCGTTTATATGATGGGAATAGAGCAAATTCTATCTATAAAGGGTATTTGAAGGATCAATGTTATTTGTCGTTGTTTGCTAAATGTTTCACCCCTCTTCAGGTAGATGGTTCACTAGGAATGACGGCCGCTATTTCTGAAATGTTGGTACAGTCGCATGAAGGAAGTATAGATTTACTTCCGGCTCTTCCCGACGAATGGAAAAAAGGTTCCTTCAAGGGGTTTAAAGTTAGAGGTGGCTTTGAGTTGAATATGGATTGGGAGAATGGTGTGGTAAGTTCCCTTGAAGTACTTTCAACTGCAGGTAAAGAATTCATTATTAATACGAATCGTACTATAATGGTCGACGATGGAAATGAGAATTTCTCTATTGATATAAATGATGGAAAAGCCTCCTTTTCAACAAAAAAGGGAACGCGATATAAAATTACTTTTCAATAACGGAAGTTATATTTAAACAATTATCATGTACTTCAAAATCATTTGGATCATATAAAAGGCTGATATTGCAAGATAGGCGATTTAACCTTTTGTAATGGTTGTTACTTTGTATCATCTATAAAATTTCGATCTTTGCTAAAGATTCTGAATTATGACTACCGACGAGAAAATAGCGTGTGAAAAAGACCGATTTTGTACTTTCGTTGCTAATCATGAAAGGTATACTGAGGAGGAGGTCCTGTACTTACAACGTACCATTATCAATAAAAAATTATCCCGAATTTTGTACGTTAGTGCTTCCCTGGGAATATGGAGTATGATTGCCGCTTGGGTAGATTTGGTGATATTGCCATTTATAATTGTTTATACGGTTGCTCTCCCTGGAGCGTCCTATTATCCCATGTTATTTCCAATAATATGGACGGTCTTTAATGCGTTTTTTAAGTTTTTGTACGTAAGAAGGCAGTTGAGAGGCGCGGTTTCTCTTCGCGACAATGCCTTGGCCGTTTTACCCTATGCCGGTGCCGCTTTTTTATTGAAAAATTGGTTTATAGGGGATACTCTTTTGCGCGGAGCGAGCCTGGAATATATCAACCACCAGAAAAAACAAGTTTCTAATAAATTATTTAGAAAATTTCGTCGACAATAGATTTATGATCCTTATTTTGGTGAACTAAGTATAGGAAATAATAGTCGAATGTCTCAACTAATTGCATTTTTAAAGGTTCGGCATGGGATTGAAAAAATGAAATGTTATTTGACAGATCATCCTGAACAATTCGATGAAGCGCTGAGAGTTGCTCTGGAAGATACTGAAAATGTTGGATGGAACGCTTCATGGATGTTGTGGCATTCAATGAAGAAAAATGACCCAAGAATACTCCCTCATGTAGATGATTTTATTGCTAGTTTACTCAATAGGCAATCGGGATTTCAACGAGAAATATTAAAAATATTACTTAAGATGGAATTAGATGAGAACCAAGAGGGATTACTATTTGATCGTTGTATTACTTTATGGAAATCTATTCACAAACAATCTTCGGTAAGGATGATTTCCTTTCAATATTTGATTGCTATGTCCAAAAAATATCCAGAATTGAGCCCAGAGATAGATTTTCTAACACAAAAACAATACATCGATCCGCTTTCTCCAGGAATAAAACGATCGTTATTGAAAATGCTTCGGGATATGGGGGTTTGACCCCTACGGGGTCGACTAACTACTGAATAAACTATATCATGAAAGCACATATCCTGTATCCTGTATTCTCTACCCTCTATCCTAATAATTCTCAACTCCCCAATTCATAATCGGATAATAGACAGATTCGGTATTAGTAAAGGAGTTAATACTGTTTTTGAAGTTTGTAAACGTATTGATCGGAATTCGAGCGCAGATGAAATTTACAATCCATGCAGGAATTTCTCCCCCGGGGTTTAGTTCTAGGTAATATTCAATTCTAGATTTAGTAAGAGATAGAGGGATTACTCGTAATTCTGACCAATATTCTTTTATTCTAATAAATTCAGGGTTTTCTGGAAGGTAATCAGGTAAACTTTTCAGTTGAATGGTTAGTATTTTTGAAATAGGATGTTGGTCAACTTTCATGTGTAAAATAATATCGCGATCCTGAACCGGCCAAGGGGCATCCACTTCTGAGTAATAAATTAATTCGGTGGATTTGAATTTTTCCACCAATTTTGAATTTCTAGCTTCAAAGTTCCAAAGTGGATATCGATCTACACGAAGTGCCATGGTAGCATATTGTACCAATGTAGCATTAATTTCAAACTCGGCTTTTACCGCATTAAAATTTGAATTAGGTAATTCACAGCCATACACTTTGATGCCATTTTGTGTTTTTAAATGTTCACAATCATCCTGCAAATTCACAGGGTTAAGGCAAGAGAGAATAGTGAACGTGAAAAAACTAATTAACAGTTTCATATTCTTTTTGGGTTTTAGTTTTCGAAAACCTAGGTGAATATCGATTCGCTTGATATTGTTTTAGAAAATAGTGCATCGTTTCGATTCTGAGTTTAATCGAACCTTTTGGTTTATTTTCATCAACATCTTTCAAGCTAAAAAACGGGGTGCCAGAGCGTTCAATGATTTCTTGGATCAAGTTATAGGTAGGGGCGTCGTGTCCACATTTAAAATTTGATAGTTCTAAACCTATCAAATTCGGGTGACGAGCAACAAATTTTGCGGCCCAAATTTTTATATTGACGTTTGAACTTAGGGTTCGTTTCCAAACATCACTCACTTCCATTGGGTCTGAAATGATATTATTTCTCAGATCTTCCCCGAAAATTTGTTCTAATGTGTCGGGGTCTGTTGGTAAAATATCTTGAGCCAAAACAGGATAACCTAATTTTTGAAATTCAGAAAATAGTTCATGGTTTATTCCTGGGTCCTTGTGATAGGGGCGTCCTAATAATACAATTCCCAACTTATTGTTCTGTTCAAGGTTGTCAAGAACCTTTCTTGAACGATTTCTCATCTCATTTTTAAATTGCTGCAATTTTTCAAATCCTTGTTTAATTGCGATTTTATTCTCCTGTTCAGTTAAATTGAATAGATTTTTAAATGTTTCGAACATTTGTAACTCAAATAATTCGTGATTTGCAAGATTTAAAAACGGGTTAATATACTGAATATTATTCTCAGCAAATAAATCCCTTTCTTTCATAAAAGCGGCCTTTGTAGCTTCTCCAGAAGGAACAATGGAAGGACAAACCCAAAAGCCGACGGTGTTTTTAATTTCTGTTTTCAAATCACCGATCATTGGATAAAAGATGATGTTTAAAGGCCTTTCCTTATGGTGGTTAAATAATAGGTTATGGACATGTGAAAGTGTGACTTTACTTGGATAGCAAGGGTCGATGATCCCTCGCTTTCCGCCTTCTTTAAACAATTTTTCGCTGGTGTAATCAGAAAAGGTGATGTTGCTTTTTCGGATTCCCAAGCTTTCAAAATATGCAGTAAATAATGGGGCTAATGAATACATTAAGAGGATTCTCGGAATTCCAATTCTGATATTTTTTCTATTCTCGATCACACTAGATTTGATTTTTAACTCAGGGTGTGTTTGATAAATTTTAGAAGGGGAATAGCTTTTGAATAGTTCTTTTAGTGTTTCATCAATTAAATTTGGAGTGTTGGATATTACTTCTTCCATTTCATTTTTGATAGAACGCATATCTTCCAACTCTTCGACAGATCCCTTATCACATTGATATCCCACAATTATTCTTCGTGAAATATGTAGGTCTTCTTCAGATTCTGAAAAAGGAGGGGTGTTTTCCGGAAAATCATGGGAGGCATATTCTGGCAGAATAGATTGATTTGATTTTCCTATTTGTAAATCAATAAAAGTTCTCAAACATTTGTTTTTACAGAAATCGCAACGCGTAGTTTCGTTCGTTATGGTTTCATATGTTAAATTGAATACCTCATGCATTCCAATAAATGAAGTAGTAAAATCTGGTTGGTTATATAATTTTATGGCTTCCAAGGCAGCCCCTATAGCACCACTTTCTCCACAATGTTTGTGAACAATAATGGTAGGTTGCTCTTCTTTTCCCTCGTATCTGGATTGAATAAAATCCACTTGAGCCTTTACTGCTGCCAAATTCCGTTGAGTTCCTCCTTGTAATACAAAACGCGTTCCAAGTTTTGCGAAATTTGGTATTTGCGCAACATATAGCCACACATTTTTAGGTAAAACTCGGGTAAGTCCTGCCAGAATTTCCTCTGCTTTCCAACCTTGCCGTTGGAAATTTACAATATCAGATTGGAGAAAAACAGCGCAGCCATAAGAAAAGGATGGACAGTTTTTTGCTGTAAAAGCGACCTCTGCGTATTGCTCTACAGGTATCCCAAAGTCATTGGCTGTACTTTGAAGGAAATATCCATTTCCAGCTGAACATTGTGTATTTAGCTCAAAATCTTTCACTTTTCCATCTTTGAGCATCATGATTTTTATATCTTGGCCACCGATGTCACATATCACATCCACGTTTTCATAATAGTGAAGTGCCGAATTGGTATGAGCTACGGTTTCAACAATAGCACTATCAGCATAAAGAATATCTTTCAGAACATCTTTCGCATAGCCTGTGGTGACAATTCCGAGTACTTCGAGTTTGGCATTTGCGTCAGAAATTTCTTTATATAATGATTTTAGTACTTCTTGAGTATCCTTAATGGGATTCGCTTTCGACAATTGATAAGATTTTAACAATACTTCTTTATTTTCATTCATTAGCACTGCTTTAGTAGAAGTAGAACCTACATCTAAACCTATAAATCCGCGAATTACCTCACCAGAATTAAAAAAAGCAGGTTGAAATTTCTCAGGAGAATAGGCCGCAAGAAAGGCATTTAGTTCTTCTTTGGATGCAGCTAAACCTGTTTCACCTATTGATTTTAGAAGTGATCTACCTTCATTAATATAATATTCCAGTTCCTTCCAACCAGAATATTGGCCTAGGTCTTCTTCTTCTTCTCTTCCAAATGTGACTGCCCCAATAGCAGCGAAATACAAACCTAGGTCGGGTGAAATGATCAGATCATCAACTGATTTTTCTTTTGGAATAATAACTTTTCGTTCCTCCCAAATTTGAGCAATATGGTATTTCCACGCCTGTTGAATTCCTTTGATATAGGTATTAGGACCTCCAAGTAATAAAACGGTAGGTCTTAATGTATGACCTCTGGCAAGTACAGTTAAATTTTGAAGAATGATGGCTTCGAACAGACTAGCCATAAGTTCATCACGAGGGATTCCCTGTTTTTGCAAACTATTGATATCTGTTTCAGCAAAAACGCCGCATTTACCAGCCACTGGGTGTAATTTAATTCCATCATATTCTAGTTTGCCAAGTTCACTTGATGGAATTCCTAGTTTAGCATTAATCTTATCTAAATAGGCGCCTGTCCCTCCAGCACATTTGTCGTTCATACTAGGCACTTTATTTTTCCTGCCAGTAGAAGAATTTTCTTTAAAAACGATGATTTTTGAATCTTGGCCACCTAAATCGATGACAGTACCCACTTCAGGATATAGTTTTTCTGCCGCTAAACAAACTGCAGTTACCTCTTGAACGAATTTAGCCCCTACTAAAGTGGCAATATTCATAGAGCCACTTCCGGTCATAAACAACCGGGTTTCCTCATTTTTAATAGAAGGAAATAAGTGTTTTATTCGTTTAAGAAACTGTAATACTTTTTCGGGTTGTTTGGTTTCGTGTCGTTGGTAATCTTTCCAAATAATACGGTCGGTCGAAGCATCTACAACGACAGCTTTGACTGTAGTAGAGCCAACATCTATACCAATATATTGTTTGATTGTTGTCATGATTGAAAGGTATTTTGGAGATTTTTAATTGGGGATTGTGAAATTAAATCATCCACATGGTAAATCATGTTAGCCGCTTGGCTGACTACCCCATTAAAATGAGGAACCTTATAACCAGGTTTTTTTAACATCGCATTATTTTCTATGAAATCTGTAATTTCTTGATAGGAAGAACGAGTGCTTTTTTTTGCCTTTTCAATTTCAACTTTGGTTTTCAATCTAGCTTCCCCTAAGGCCATAAGTACCCTACTTTGTGCGTTTGTTTTTCCCTCTCCTGCAGTTTCAACTGGTAGGTAAATCATGTCCTTGTGATCCTCCATTACCAATGCCTGAGCACCGTCCGATTGCGTGGATGGCATGCAACCGAACGGCTTCAGACTAATCACCATATGACTGAGAAAATTTAAATGATAATAAATGTTTTTTGTGATTTCCATATATCCTTCGCCACCTTCAATATTTATGTTGTAATACCGTTGGGCTAGTTTTTGAAGGACAGGTTGGTTGATCATCTCGTGATAATTTCCTCCTAAAGCTTTTAGTAATCGGTGGTATTCCCTTCTGAATAAAAATAATCCTACTTTGAGTGTGATAAGTTTTTTCTGGTATTGAATATAATTGTGTAAACGTTTTTGGAGGTTCCAATTACTTTTCACATGTTCCCTTAAAATCAACTTTCTTTTATTTCTATGACGAAGCATTCCTTTTGAAAATAGAAATTGAATCAAAGACGCGACGGGTTCTATTAATAATTCAGATCCCTCTTCTTCTAAAAAATTAAATAAGTCAAAATTCCCATCTCCAACGGTAGTCATGGCCCAAAATTCACCCGTGATTTTAACTTTAGGTTTAGGTTTTAGGCGATCTACTTCTATTTCATTAAACAGGCTTTTTACTTGTTTGAGTGCATTTGTATAATAAGAACTACTGATTTGTTGGATAAAAATGGAGATGAAAAAGGCAACTCCATCAAATTTTATTTTTTGAAAAATCGACTTCCAAAACGGTAATAATTGAAAGCGTTTTTTAGAAGAAAGTTTCTCATAAATAAATTGTAAAGCACGATCTCGAACTTCATTTGTTGAACCTGAAATTTTTTCATAAGGCCGATTAGCATAAACATAATTATTGATGGTATCCGCTATATTCAGCGCGTTTACCGTTGCTAAAAAAAACTCAGGGTCGACATCAAAACCATTGCCTTCTACTCGTTGCCTAAGGCCACCTTCATTTTCGAAAACAAGTATTCGAAATCCATCAAACCCGGAATCTTCCAAGGCCATCCTGTATTCTGCTTCCAGCATTCCAAACCGACAAGGGGCATTACACCCTATGGTAAAGAATACGTAATTTTCAACAATATCTTTCTTGGGAATTCCAGATTCAGCCAATTGTCTTAGGTATAAGATTAAATTTCCCACAGTAAAATAACCAGGATTGCAATAACCGTTATTTCCGTATTCGCGTCCAAGGTGAAATGCTTCAATATTAGTAGGAGGGAGGGCCTTGGCTTTGTAGCCTAGCCCCTTTAGGGCTCCTTCAAATAGGAAGTCATGGGCGGGAGAGAGGCCCCCGACTAATACGGTAGTATGTTCTCTTTCATGCCGAAGAAAGGGTCGCTCATAATGACGCTGGAAATGCTTGATTTTTAAGCGTGATTTTCTTTTTGATTGTTCCGTATGGTTGGGAAGAATGGGACCTGATGCTGTTGGAGAATAGACTGATTTCATGGGTATAAGATTTAGTAAATCAACCCAACTTCACTTTCTGTTCGTAAATATTTTTATTTAAAGATAAATAGACCTTTCTTTTATAGGGTATAAAAACGTGTTATTGAACAAAAATCTCTTGACTCATTATAAATTTAATCTTTTACAAAAGTAATTCCAAATCGATTTTCGCATAATAGGAGGCAATCTGTTGCGTATTTTGCAAAAAAATGGATCTTTCATGCGGAGGATTATTGATTTGTGCAAATAAGGTGTGACTCGTATGGGGAGTATAGTAAGTTACTGAGGTTAGACACTTACCGCATCTAAGAGTAGTTTCTGTAGCATGATGGGGTACTGAGGTTTGACCCCTACGGGGTCGTGGTAGGTGTCGTAGGTTGGTGAGTTAATAGGGTTAGACCCCTACGGGGTCTGTGGTTAGGTGTTGTTGCGT
>JAHEMU010000370.1:2328-3042 GCA_024643485.1 Cytophagales bacterium | reverse complement strand
ATCCATAGCTTCCATTATGCGGTATGTCATATTAACACTTGGAGGTGCGATCATTTTTCAATCTGCAGGGATCGATTTAAGTGCATTAGGTTTTATCGTAGGAGCTTTGGGTGTAGGTATAGGTTTTGGATTACAGAACATCACCAACAATTTTATAAGTGGAATGATAATATTGTTCGAACAACCAATTAAAGTGGGTGACCGAGTACGGGTTGGCGAAATTGAAGGGGATGTTGTGACCATTAGTGTAAGGGCTACAACGGTTATAACCAATGACAACATAACATTGATTATTCCTAATTCTGAATTTATCAACTCAATAGTTACGAATTGGAGTCATAACGATAGAAAAGTTGCCCTTCGTTTTCCTGTAGGGGTTTCTTATAAGGAGGACCCTGAAAAGGTGAAAAAGATACTTTTAGACATTGTGAATAAAGAAGAAGGCATATTACCAGAACCCCCACCAGAAGTGCTCTTTGTAGAATTCGGCGATTCCTCATTAAACTTTATGATTAGAATTTGGACATCAGAATATATGAATCGTCCTTCCACCTTAAAGAGTAAAATTTACTTTGACATTTTCGAAGCATTTAAGAAAAATGCTATTGAAATACCATTCCCACAAAGAGATTTACATATTAAATCCAGTGTTTTACCACAAAAAGATTAGAATAAAAGTGCGGAAAATATAAACAATCCAATCATAAAAATAAG
>JAHEMU010000370.1:0-2318 GCA_024643485.1 Cytophagales bacterium | reverse complement strand
ATTACCAATAAATAGAGTAATAATACTCCTAATTGCCTAAATGATGTGGAAATAAACCGAAACTTATATAAAACCCTAAACGATTTAAAAAAATATCTAAAAAGAAAAATTATTGTTACTAAGAAAGTGATTAAAATAAAATTCTCATTGGGGTATATAAGAATTATGGATGTAACTAAACTTAATACAAAATAGACAATGGAATGCAGATGTAGGCTGTGTATCAAATGAGAGATGTAATAAGTCTTCTTCCGATAAAATACCAATTGCAACATTATGGCATAAATAGGAATTACTAAAAACATCATCAGAGGAAACTTTGATCTTACATATCCAGTAAATACATTTTTCTCGGTGCGATATAATTTAACCGACTGAACAGCGATACGTTCTTGGAATAAATTGATGCCTGCTAAATTCATCGAATCTATTAATTGCTGATCGGAAACAGTCCTATCTAACTTATACTTTTCAAGTAATTTCCAATCAATTCTATCAAAAATATTTAAATTATTAGCATCCAAATTCTTTATAGAATCTGAATCAGCCGCTAATGAATTTTCTGTATGAAATATTACACTGCTATCCTTCTCCTCTTCTTCCTCCATATTTAAATTGTAAAATCCCAATACAAAGAAAAACAATACGCTTGTAAACAGATACAGTCTTACGGGATGAATATAAGCGTTTCTTTTTCCATTTAAGAACTCTAAAGTAAGGAACCCTGGATTCAATAAAAATGGTTTAATACTCCTTCCAGTTCTTGAGTCTAACGATAGGTAATTATGAATAAACTCTTTAATTAAAATTTTAAAAGAAATATTTTGATCAATATTTTCCTGTCCACAAACCGGACAGTAATTATCCATTACCTTCAGTTTGGTTTCACAGTTTTGGCAATTCAAAAATTTACCTCTTTTATCCATTAATTTAAATTTTATTAGAAAATTATAATATTTTTTTGTTTAAGCAAAATTGGTAAATTGTATAGAAATAATAAACGATATGTTTCTAACAGATTTCCTAGGATTATTTAAACAGGGTAAAGTGTCGGCGCATAGTCACATGAAAAACCTGATTGAAATTGCAATGGCCGACGGACATTACGATGCAATTGAAAATGATTTACTTCAAAAATTAGCTTCTAAACATGGCGTATCCAAAAAGAAATTGGAGGATATTCGAAACAATAAGGTAGAAGTGGAATTTATAGTACCTGAGGAACCAAAGGAAAAATTCTCACAATTATATGAGTTGGTTCGGATGATGGTGGTAGATAAACACATCGATAACGAAGAATTACGCTTATGCAATGTGTTTGCAAAACGTTTTGGGTTTAATCCAGACCGCACTCAAGAGTTAATTGATAGTATTATTAGTAATATCAAAAATGGACAATCCATTGAAGAAACTCTTAAGCGCGTAAGCTGGATAATCAAATAACTTATTTATTTACGTCAAAAAATCTAAAACCAATAGCTACTTGATATACTTGATTATTCAAGGCTGTGGTGGTGTCGGGACTATCGTTAATATCAGATATACCAATATTATAGCGTCCTTCTATATTAAGGCCAAAAGGAAGTTCTATCCCTACACCTAAAGCCAAACTCAAATCCGAATCCTTATATAAACTTTCCACATTTACATTACCCCCCGAAGACTCTGCAATCGCAGAAGTCATAAATCCATATTGGGGCCCTGCTTGAATATTTAGAAAATCCGTTAAGTAAAATTTAACTAAAATAGGAACATTCACATAGTTAAACTTCTCTTCTGTTTGAGCCAGGTCTATTTGTGCACCTTGGCTAGAAAATACCACTTCTGGCTGAAGTCCGAACCTCTGTAAACGGATATTTGCAAATACCCCTGCATGAAAACCAGTTCGTTGGCTATAAATTTGATTAGCATTCCCACCTTCAATTGTAGAAAAATTAGGACCACCTTTAATTCCAGCCGAAAAACCAGATTGTGCGAAACTGCCTACACTAGCAGCTAGAAATAATAAAATAATAACAGTTATCTTTTTCATAAAATTTCTTTTTATAGCTAAAGGACAAATTTTATGCCGAAGGGTTTCTAAAACCATAAAATATTTTTTCGAATAAAAGAGCCGGAAGGCTTACAGTTCAAGCGTACAGAAAAGAATAGCGCCTTCCTTTATCTCTCTTTTAATCTAGTTATTTCTGTTTTCAATTCTAAAACCATGGAGGTTAGCTGTTCCACAGACAGTTCTTTTTCCTGTTCATGTTTAATATCTGGGAAAGACATACTGATGTAAGCCTTGCTTTCCCACGCCTCTAAAACTTCCTCACCAT
>JAHEMU010000048.1 GCA_024643485.1 Cytophagales bacterium | reverse complement strand
ATGTAACGGCCGTTTCCCCTGGTTATCAATGGTATATTAGCAATGACAATGTTACTTTTTCTGTGTTGAATAATGGTGCAATATATTCAGGTGTTACTACTGCTGTATTGACAATTAATAATTCCACAGGACTTGATGGAAAATACTACCGAGTGACTGTAAAGGAGGGTGGAAATTGTGACGTCATTTCATCGAGTGCTAAACTGTCATTAATTGCAGAATCAATCAATATTAACGTAGGAACAGCTAATACTCCAAATACCGCTTGTGATCCCTCATTATACAATGGTTCTATAACCTTAACAGTGAATAATGGAGGGGTTGGGCCATTTACTTATACTTTTATTGGCCCAAGCAGTACGGAATCATTCAGTGGTAGGCCTGCATCATATACTTACTCCAATGCTGAACCCGGGGATTATACCATGGAGGTAACAAATGAGGCTACAAGTTGTAAAACAGTGACCTCAACTAATATTCTTGATAATATACAAGTTCCTGTATTTTCTGCCAATAGCATCCCTAATACCAGTTGCACACCAAACAATGGAAGTATATCCCTGTCTACTGGCGATGGTACAGTAGAAGCGGATTATACAATTATTTGGTACGTTGGTACCGTAAGTGCAGGCAATATCATTACAGGAGAAAGTGGCTTTAATATCAATAATTTAGCTCCTGATACGTATTATTATGAAGCAAAAAGAAATGCCACAGGATGTGTTACTCCACCAAATGCCGTCATGATCTCAGACTTAACCACGGCTCCAGTATTGGCTATAAGCAGCACCGCTGATAATTCTTGCTCTAATGATGTTGGTACAATAGCGGTGTCTGTAAGTCCGTCTTCTTCAACGTATCTTTTTGAATATTTTTCAGCCAGTATTTTACAAAACTCTGCGTCAGCAGTTGGAAGCAATACTTTTACAGGAGTAACAGAAGGTTCATATGATGTGAAGGTAACAGATACTTCAACGGGATGCTTTACTATTCAGCAAACGACGGTTCTAGGCCCTAATCCTCCAACAAGTGCAAGTATCAGTAAAGTGGGTTCGGTGGCTATTTGTTCAGGTGACTCCGAACAATTAAGAGTGAGTATAACCGGAGGAACGGCTCCTTTTACGATTGGAATTGATAATGGAGTGGGAACGATATCTTCGTATAATTCTGGTGATCCTATAATCGTAAATCCAACCGCCACGACCACCTACAAAGTTACTTCCATTACGGATGCAAATGGTTGTAATATTACCACTCTTCCATCAGTAGGGGTGACAGTAAACGTAAACGCTGTGCCTTCTGCGCCGACAAGTTTGAGCTTTAGTAGTATTACAGAAACAAGTATGAAGATAACTTGGACTAGTGGAAGTGGAGCTGGAAGACTTGTAGTGATCACACAAGGGACCTCCATGACATCTTTTCCAGTAAATGGAACGGGATATATTGCTAATACGGTATTTGGTCAGGGAACGGATTTAGGAAACGGTCACTTTACCATATTTAAAGGTGCAGGAACATTTATGACTGTTACAGGATTATCTAAAGGGCTAGATTATACCGTTTCTGTTTATGAATTTAATGGAAATTGTTACAGTGCTACGGCCGTGACAAAAACTCAAAAAACGGCAGGATGTGCAACAGTACCAACCTTAACGGCAACTCCCAATAGTCAAACGATCTGTTCAGGTGAGGCAACATCTATAGGTTTAACTAGCTCTAGCAACGGTGCTTCATTCAATTGGGTAATTGCCTCATCAAGTAATGTAACTGGAATGGCAGATGGTACAGGATCAACTATTAATCAAAATTTAACTTCAACCAGTTCAGCAGGAGGTACGGTGACCTATCAAGTAACGGCTACGAATGGCGCATGTGTTAGTAATCCCATTCAAGTAGTTATAACCGTTGCCGCTCAACCCACCCTATTCGATGTGACAGGGGGTGGAGGTATCTGCGAGGGCTCATCAAATAGCAGTAGCGTAATATTATCAGGGTCGCAAAATGGTGTTACTTATCAATTGTTTGTAGATGGAAGTCCGGTTTCTACCCTTAGTGGAAACGGCTCAAGCTTGACCTTTAGTGGAATCGGAACCATAGGTACATATACGGTTAGTGCATCAAATACCAACAATTGCTCCTCTGATATGAATGGATCAGCGGTTGTTTATCAAGACTTACTCCCCGTATTATCGGGAAGTATTACTGGAAATTCCTCTGTATGTTTAGAGGAACTAGGTATTTCTTATTCGGTTTCTGACCCAGGAAATGTAACCTTTGATTGGACACTTCCTACAGGTTTCACAATTGTGTCGGGGGATGGCACTTCCGATATAACGGTTGATATTTCAGCCAGCGCATCTGCTGGTGATATATCCGTTTTCGCCACTAATAGCTGTGGAAATAGTTCAACCATTTCAATTCCGGTATCTGTTAATGCAGGTTTTTCCGCAACCATTGAAACGGATGCTGAAATTTGGGTGAATAGAGATACGCCTTTTTTGGTTAATACAACGGCTAATGTTGCAAGCGTTAATTGGGATTTTGGTGATGGAGGAAGTTCCACTGGAACAAGCACTACTCACAATTATAAAAATATTGGAAATTATACAGTCGATGCGGATGTAACCGCTGATGGATGCTCTAAAATTATTTCGCTCTCCATTACAGTTGTGGAGTCCGCTAAAGTGATAATTAAAAATGTTATTACTCCAAATGCTGATGGGTTAAATGACTTTCTTTTTATAGAAAATATAGAATTTTATCCTGGGTCTGAGGTGGTGATATTAGATCGATGGGGAAAGGAATTGATTTCATTTTCAGACTATCAAAACGATTGGGATGGAATTATTAATGGAGAGGTTATATCTGCTGGTAATTATATTTGTCTGGTAAAATTATCAGAAGGAGATGTTTATTCAATGACAGTTACGGTAATTAAATGATTAGAAAACTACTTATAATTTTAATTTCTCTGGTAAGCGTAACTGTTTCAGCTCAGGATTTACCTATGTTTAGTCAGAAGCTGACTAATTCATTTTTCTATAACCCTTCCTTAACGGGAAAAGGGAAAGGATCAGTGACCTTATCGAATCGTTCCTATTATGGAAATGTTCCAGGTGCTCCAAAAACACACTTTTTAAGTGTGCATACTCCTTTTGGAATGCAGAAATTTGGAGTGGGAGCCAACTTAATATCAGAAAAAATAGGGGTATTAGACAATCTTTATGCTTCAGGGGCTTTTGCATATCATTTGAATTTTTCAGACGAGGCGTCCCTTTCCTTTGGAGTTTCATCGGAGTATACCCGGTTAAAAATGAACCAAGCAAGGGTTGATGTATTGAGCCCGGAAGATCCTTTACTTACTGGATTTGAACAAAGTTCTAGTGTCGATTTTTCTTTTGGAACCAGTTTTAAGACACCGTATTTTGAAATTGGACTTTCATCCAACCGGTTGGCTACAGCATTTGAAATTGCTGATTTTGAAACACAGATTACTCAATTCTATACAGGATATATTAGTGGAAATCTTCGATTAAGTGAAGATCATACTTTTGAGCCGTATTTTATTTATAGAAAATTAACACTCTTATCTAACCAGTGGGATGTAGGTGGGTATTATTCATTTAAGGACGCTGTAATTTTAGGTGCCGCATATCGTTCGGGTGGTATTTTGTATCCGACCTTTGGGGTTAAACTCGCGAACAAGTTTTTATTGGGTTACAGCTTTGAAATGTTTGGATCAGGAATTCAACGAAATATTTCAAATAGCAATGAAATTACCCTTCGATACGATTTTAGGGACGATTCCTACAATAGAAATACCAGAAATTCAGGCGCAGTAATGCGTAATTCCGTAGCATTTAGACGAAAAACACTTTCCACAAATTCAATACGAAGTAAACCAATTTCAGCGAGTAGCCAGAAGTATAAAAAGAAACTTCAGAGGAATTACATGAAATCGCCGAGTTATAGGATGAATAATTCTGGTAAACTCAACACAACGAAACGCAATTCGAAGAAAGGCAAGGCGGTTTCCCATAAAACGCTTAGCCCTAACAAGGGAAAGATTAAAAGTAAGCGAAAGAAAAATTACAAAAAGTACAATACCAATAAGAGCAATAAGCGGAAACCAACCAATAAAAAAAGACGTCGTTAATCTTTTTTAGGGGAGGGAGGGGCATCCAAGACCCTACGGATATCATTAGTTTCACTCATAAACTGATGAATTTTTTCCAGGTTGTTCTCGTCTAAAATGGATTTAAAATAGGTTAAATTCTGAATGTATTGATTTAAAGCCGCTGATATATTTTCTCTGTTTTGAGAGAAAATTGGGGTCCACATATCAGGGGAGCTTTTTGCTAAGCGGACGGTGCTAGCGAACCCTGATCCTGCCATAATAAAAATGTTCCTTTCGTTTTTTTCTATATCCAAAACGGTTGCTCCTAAACCGAAACTACTAATGTGACTCAGGTGAGAAACGTAAGCGATATGTTTATCGTGCGAGGCGCTACTCATATATTCTACCTGCATTTTCATTTGAGTCAACATATTTTTGAATTGATTCAATAGATGTGATTCCGTTAAGTCAATATCGCAAAGGATGATTTTTTTATTTTCTAATAAGGAAGCAAATGCGGCTTCGGGACCAGAGTTTTCGGTGCCGGCAATTGGATGTGTTGCAATAAACTGATTTCTTTTTGGATGATGTTTAACAGCTTCGCAAATGTTTAATTTAGTTGATCCTAAGTCGCATACGATAGCGCCTGGTTTTAATTGGTCAAGACATTGGATTACCTGATTTGGAATGCAGTCTACAGGAGTAGCAATTACAATTAAATCTGCATCTTTTATTGAAACTTCAAACTCACCAATTTGATTCGCAAGTCCTAATTCCAATGCTTTCGTGGCGTTGGGCATAGAGATATCCACCCCTGTGATGCTCACCCCCGGTATAAGTTTTTTGATGGAGAGGGCAAAAGAACCCCCCAATAAACCCAGACCAACTATTGTAACTTTATTAAACATTTTATGAAAGACGTTGAATGGCTAATTTATAATCGCTTAGTTCGGCACATAGTGAGATACGAATGTAATTCTTTCCTGCTACACCAAACAATGAACCGGGAGTTAAAAATAGGTGTGAATTGATTAATAAATCGTTGGTGAACAACATCGAATCCTGATTTTCAGGTAATTTTCCCCAAACAAATAAACCAACTTGATTTGAATGATAGCTACAACCGAAAATATCAAGTATTTGAATGGCTAGTTTTTGTCGTTCTAAATAGATCTGATTGAGATTGGAATTCCACTGTGCGCCTAAAGTTAAGGCGGCAATTGCACCGTCTTGTATTCCTTTAAACATCCCGGAGTCAATATTTGATTTTATTTTCAATATTTCTATCAAAAATGATTCATTTCCACCAACCCAGCCAATTCTCCATCCGGCCATGCTATGTGATTTACTAAGTGAGTTAAGTTCGAGGGCAATTTGCTTTGATCCTTCTACCATAAAAATACTCAATGGATTATTATTTAATACCAATGAATACGGATTATCATGACAAATTAGAACCTTATTCTGCAAACCAAATTGAATGGCGTCTTCAAAGGTTTTTATAGTTGCAGGGGTGCCCGTAGGCATATGAGGATAATTTAACCACATGATTTTCGCCTGCTTCATTTCAGCAGTAAATCGCGAATAATCAGGCTGATAATCTTCTGTTAATGGGTAATAAATAACTTTTGCACCCACCATTTCACTTACTGCAGTATAAGCGGGGTATCCTAGCTCAGGAACTAATACCCGATCGCCAGGATTTAAAAAAGCCATCGAAATATGGAAAATCCCCTCCTTACTGCCCAGTAGAGGCAAAATTTCTGTATGCGGATTTAAATGTACTTGGTAGGTTTTTGTCAACCACTCCGAAATAGATTGTCTCAATTGAAGGGTGCCATTGTATGGTTGGTAACCGTGGTTGTCGGGGTGTTTAACAGACGACTGCATGGCTTCAATTATTTCAGGCGAAGGTGGAATATTTGGACTGCCAATACCTAAATTTATGACATGCGCCCCCTGGTTTTTCAAAGTGGCAATTTCTTTTTGCTTTATTGAAAAGTAATACTCTTTTAAATGTTGAGTGCGATTAGCAGGAGAGATCACGAATAATTGTTTTTAAATAGGGTTCAAAACTAAAGAACATCAAACAAGATTAATAAAGATTTTAATTATTTAATGTTAAACGTATTGGTTTATTAAGTTTTCGAAAAACTCTTGCTTTCCGCTTCTTTGAATAATATTCTGGTTATTAGAAGCGTGTTTGTGGAGGTCTTGCAAGGTGAACTTTCCTTCTTCAAATAATTTTCCAGCGCCAGTATCAAATGAGCTGTATCGATCCTTTCTTAGTGCTAAGAAATTAGATTTTTGTAATATGTTATCTGCAGCAATTAACGATTTTGCGAAGGTATCCATCCCTCCAATGTGTGCAAAAAAGATGTCTTCGAGGTCTGTGGAGTTTCTTCTAATTTTGGCGTCAAAATTTATCCCTCCTCCTTGAAAACCATTTGCCTGTAAGATAACCAACATGGCTTGAGTGAGTTCGTAGGTATCCACTGGAAATTGATCCGTATCCCATCCATTTTGATAATCACCCCTGTTGGCATCAATACTTCCTAGAACGCCGTTATCAGCGGCCACTTGTAATTCATGTTCGAAACTATGTTGAGCAAGAGTTGCATGATTCACTTCTATATTTAGTTTGAAGTCATCTAATAAATCAAATTTTCGAAGGAAACCAATTACAGTTGCAACATCAAAATCATATTGATGTTTTGTGGGTTCCATGGGCTTGGGTTCGATGAAAAAGCATCCTTTAAAGCCTTGCTTTCTGGCATAGTCTTTTGCCATGTGAAGGAAACGAGCAAGGTGTTCTTGTTCTCGTTTCATGTCAGTATTGAGTAACGACATATAACCTTCTCGACCTCCCCAAAAAACATAATTTTCACCACCAAGCTTGATTGTGGCATCAAGCGCATTTTTTATTTGAGCTCCGGCATAAGCAACTACATTAAAATCAGGATTGGTAGCGGCGCCATTCATAAATCGGGGGTGACTAAAACAGTTGGAAGTACCCCATAAGAGTTTCACACCAGAAGCCTTTTGTTTTTCAAGTGCATAATCTGTAATTAAGTGTAATCTATTTTCTGATTCTTGAAGGGTATTGCCTTCTGAAATTAAATCAAAGTCGTGGAAACAGTAATAAGGCACACCTAGTTTGGTAATAAACTCAAAAGCGGCATCCATTTTATCTTTTCCCTGCTGGATTGGATCGGAATTAGTGAGCCAAGGGAATTGCTGAGTTCCAGCACCAAAAGGATCTTGTCCTATTCCGGTAAAAGTGTGCCAATAAGCAACAGCAAACCGGAAATGCTCTTTCATGGTTTTTCCTGCTACTACTTTATTTTCGTCATAATATTTAAATGCAAATGGATTATCGCTTTGATTTCCTTCAAATTGAATTTTACCAATTCCTTTGAAATATTCTTTTTGTCCTATTAAAACACTCATTTTCGTCTATTTTAGTAATTTTTCAAGTTCAATTTTCCATTGGGAGTAAGCTTGTCGAATAGACTCACCTTCAGAATTAGGTAAATAGGTCCTTTCGAGTTTTATATTTTTCATTGCCGTTTCAATATTAGGGTAGATGCCAACGGCCACTCCCGACGCCTTGGCGGCACCTACGGCTCCGGTCGTATCCATCATTTCAATCTCACAATTGAGCAAGGTTGCGATTGTTGTGGAAAATATTTCTGACTGAAAAAGATTGTCATTTCCAACTTTTAATACGTTGATTTCCATCCCTAATTCCTTCATTATTTCTATTCCATAGACAAATGAAAAGGCAATGCCCTCAAGCGCTGCTCGGTATAAATGTGCTTTAGAATGAATGTTGAAATTTAATCCGGAAACACTACTTTTCAAATCCTTATTCTTTAGCATTCGCTCGGTACCGTTTCCGAAGGGGAATACTTTTATGCCATTTGCTCCAGGGGAGATGTTTGAAATGATTTCTTCGATCTCAAAATAAGTCAATTGTTCGGTATCGAGCATTTTCCTCATCCAACTATATTGAATGCCTGCTCCATTAATACAAAGAAGCACACCAATTCGCGGGTTATTAGCGGTATGATTCACATGAGCGAATGAGTTAATTCGCGTTAAAGGGTCTGTCAGTGGTTTTTCAACTACACCATACACGACTCCTGAAGTGCCGCCTGTAGCTGCAAATTCGCCGGGATGTAACACATTTAGAGAAATGGCATTATTAGGTTGGTCTCCTGCGCGATATCCAATAGTCGTACCTTTTGCCAAACCTAGAAAATCTGCCGCTTCTACCGTGAGATACCCCTGGATCGAAATAGAAGGTTTGATATTGGGAATAAGTTCTTGTTCAATTCCAAAATGCTGAAGTAAGAATGTTGCAATCGATTCAGTTTGGAAATCCCACATGATTCCCTCTGAAAGGCCAGAAACAGTAGTGCAGATTTCATCGGTCATTTTCATAGCCAGAAAATCGCCGGGCAACATTATTTTATAAATTCGGCTGTAATTTTCAGGTTCATTTTCTTTTACCCATTTAAGTTTTGAAGCGGTAAAATTTCCTGGTGAGTTGAGGACATGTTTCAAACAAAGCTGATTCCCCAATTGGTCGAAAGCCTCTTCTCCAATTTTAACCGCACGGCTATCACACCAAATAATTGCGGGCCGAATGACTTCTTTATTCTTATCTACTAAAACAAGTCCATGCATTTGATAACTTATCCCAATGCTTTGAATTTGAACCGGGTCTACAGGAAATTGTCGTAACAACTTATTTGTTACCAGACGAGCGTTCTCCCACCAATCTTCAGGACGCTGCTCCGCCCAGTCTGCCTGCTTGGAAATAATGTCCATTTCTGAATCAGGATAATTTGCAGTAGCCAGGACGACACCCGTTGTGGCCTCTACTAATGAGGCCTTAATGGAAGAACTTCCTAAATCATAACCCAATAAATACATATATTCCTTACAATAAAATCAATAACTAAATGATAAAGTAGGCAGGGTATAAAACGAAATTAAGGACACATTCCTTTTAATTTATTCAAAATCCTTCCTTAGCTTAAATATATATTTATTTCAGTAAAATCGGATAGGATTAATCTAGCAATTGAGATTGAAAGGAATTGTAGACTAGAAAGACGAGCAGTGGTTTTGAAAAATTGAGTCAAAAATTTAAAAAAAACATTGTGAATTCCCTTTAATTTTTGTTGGGAAATAACCACCCCTCCCCGATGTAATTTAAAGTTATTCCAATAAAAGCGACGAATTATAAATACTTAATTTTTTGCAAACGGTTAAGCTGCTGAAATAATAGAGTTCATTTTATTGCGAATTCAAGATATTTGTGATTATTTGCCATATTTTATTTTAAGAAAATGTTAAGAAATATCGCCACGTTCGCCTTTATAAAGGCTAAAAGTCTTCTCATAGTTGTTATTTTAATAACGGTTTCCACTTTGGAATCGACTTCGCAGAGCAAATCTCAAGTTATTTCAGGTATTGTCACCGATAAGGATACCCGTCAACCGTTAATAGGAGCTACCATTCTAGTAACGGATTTAGATAAACAAATGGGTTCTGTTACGGACGCAAACGGGTATTATGAAATTAAAAATGTGCCAGTAGGCCGTCATACTGTTTCATGCCAGTACATCGGTTATTCAAAATTTGTTTCAGAGGGGATAATTGTGAATTCAGTTAAAGAAACGGTATTAAATATTGAGTTGCTGGAGGAAATAACGATGACGGGAGAAGTGGTTATTAATGCTTATCGGAATGCTGGCGATCCTGTGAATGAACTTTCGGTCGTAAGTGGGAGATCTTTTTCTGCTGAGGAAACAGAGCGTTATGCCGCGAGTGTTAATGACCCAGGTAGAATGGCACTATCTTTTCCGGGTGTTCAACAAGGTGGCGATGATAATGAGAATGATATCATTATCCGAGGGAACTCTTCTATCGGGATGCTTTGGAGACTTGAAGGGATAGATATTCCCAATCCTAACCATTTTGCTCGGCCAGGAACTAGCGGAGGAGGAGTAACTGTTTTCAGTGCTCAACTTATGAATCGATCTGATTTTTATACTGGAGCTATGCCTGCTGAATATGGAAATTCTCTTTCCGGGGCTTTTGACGTAAATTTCAGAACAGGTAATTTAAATGAACGTGAATATAGAACGAAGATAGGTTTGCTTGGACTTGATTTTATGGCGGAAGGGCCAATAAAGGAAGGAAAGTCTTCATATCTAATCAATTATAGATATTCTACTCTTGGTATTTTGACCCAAATGGGGGTGTATTTAGTGGGAGATCGAGTAACCAATAAATTTCAGGATTTGTCGTTTAATTTGAGCTTTCAGGGGAAAAGTGGTAAAGATTTTCTTACCGTTTTTAGTTTAGGAGGATTAAGTGAGGAGCACTATATGCCGGTTGAAAACCCATTAGACCGTGAACCGGGAGTTGGAAATAACTGGGAAGATCGGTTGAGAAACCAAGATATGGGGGCAAGTGGAATTACTTATACTCACCTAATTGATGAGTCGTCTTACATAAAAGCAGTGGTGGCTATTATGGGTAATCGAATGATTTTTGAAGACGATACGTTAAATCTATCTGATGACCCTTACCGTTTTAATACCGAAGATTATCGTGATTGGAGAATTGCCTCAGCGATTACCTATAATAAAAAATTCAATCAAAAACTTAAGTTTAAAAGCGGACTTCATTTAAATCACATCTATTATAACTACTTTAAAAATGAGCTTCCAAGATTCTCAAGCGGGGAAGTGGACCCCAATAGAGTATATGGAGTTTCAATCGATGGGGTAAATACTACGCAAACCATACAGTATTATGCTTCCTTTAATTTTAAAGCTTCACCAAAAGTGACTTTTAATGCGGGTTTTCATACCCTTGGATTGATGTTGACAAATGATTGGGCGATTGACCCTCGAGTTTCGATGAGTTATAAGTTAAATGAAAAAAATTCTTTGAGTTTGGCTTATGGAATTCATAGCCAAATGGTTCCTCTTGGTGCGTTTTTCTACGCGGATGAACAGGGGGTAAAACCTAATTTGAATTTAGAATTCATGAAAGCAAACCATTTAATTATGGGGCATAAATTATCGTTCGAAAAGGGATTGAGAATAGGTACAGAAGTGTATTATCAATCATTATCAAACGTTCCAGTAAAACCTGACAATGATGAATATTGGATGTTAAATAACCAAAGTGGTTTTCCTGCTTTTGCTTTAGTTAATGAGGGCTATGGTGAAAACTATGGTATAGATATGGCAGTTGAGAAGTTTTTTAGTAATGGG
>JAHEMU010000369.1 GCA_024643485.1 Cytophagales bacterium | reverse complement strand
ACCTATAGTATATACGGTGGGGGTGGTTATAGTACTTATTCCGAAATTGAAGATGGTGAGAGAATTTCGAATCCAGGGTATAAATATTTCCTCTATTTCTCCAAAGTGAGTGGGAATTTTCAATTTAACGCAGGCCATCAAACGGAAACAGATACTTGGGAAATTAATGATCTTGGTTTTCAGCGGCGTGCCAACGAGATGAGTTCCTTCGTAAATCTGAGATACAATATATATCAACCTTTTTCAATTTTTAACAATTTATTTACCTCCATCGACGCAAGAAACCTCTCATTATACGCTCCTAGAAAATACCAGGAATTTGGAGTTGGAACACGTGTAAGAATGGAATTCACAAACTTTTGGGAATTTACAAGCAGAATGTCGTTTCGTCCGGTTGATTCAAAGGATTATTATGAGCCGAGGGTATCTGGGGAAGATTTTGGGCAATACTTTTTTCTTCAGCGACCTTCCGTTTTCATGAATTGGGATTTAGAAACTGACAGTAGAAAAGCTTTGCGTTTCCAATTTGGATACAATAACTGGAGCAGAAGATTTGATAATGCTTCTTCACAGGAATTATCGATAGAGCCCAGATTTCGAGCAAATGATCGATTGACGTTTTCCACAGAAGCGAATTTTAATTGGAATAAAAACAACAAGGGATATGTGAATAAGGATGAAGGTTTGAATGAAATCTATTTCGGAAACAGAGATATTAATACCCTTGATGTTGAAT
Organism: Cytophagales bacterium; assembly: GCA_024643485.1. GTDB lineage: Bacteria > Bacteroidota > Bacteroidia > Cytophagales > Cyclobacteriaceae > JAHEMU01. Next base: position 2,339 of record JAHEMU010000369.1, on the reverse strand, counting down.
TGGCATTGACGTATTCTTTCAATACCAAAATGGACTTATTTGTACGTGCACGAAATTATTGGAGTAGGGTTAATTACACGGAATATTTCCAATTGGGAATGGATGGTGAATTAAATGCGACTAGCTATACCGGTAATGATGTCAATGGGGTTTCTCAACATGATACCGATTATTCCGTATTTAACGTGGATATCGTTTATACTTGGCAAATCGCGCCAGGTAGTTTTTTTACTGCCACTTACAAAACCTTTAGAGAAAAGGAAAATCAAGATATTTCCACGTTATTTTTAGAAAATTTCGGAAACACATTGGATGCACCAGGTAACAACACTTTTAGTTTGAAATTGATTTATTTTCTTGACTATTCGCAGATTTTTCACGGTAAAAAATAAATTGAATATTTAGAGTTCTCACATTTGCCATTCCAGTCGGACTCCGTTATTTTTACCAGTTACTAATTCTTCTGATATGTTCCTGATATTTGATACTGAAACTACTGGTTTACCCAAAAATAGCGCGGCACCGCCTTCCGATCTTGATAATTGGCCAAGGTTGGTGCAGTTAGCCTGGCAACTTCACGACTTTCAGGGAAAATTAATCGACAGAGGAAATTTTATCGTTAAACCTGAAGGATTTACTATCCCGTTTAACGCGCAGAAGGTACACGGTATTTCTACCGAACGCGCATTGGATGAAGGGCAAGACTTGCCTATGGTTTTGTCTGAATTTTTAGAGGCAGTAAAGTCAGCCACACATCTAATTGGACATAATATTAATTATGACTTAAATATTTTAGAGGCAGAATTAATCAGAACCAATTCAGGAAGTACCATTCTGGATAAGCAATATGTCGACACTTCAAAAGATACGGTCAATTTTTGTGAATTACCTGGTGGAAGGGGTGGAGGATTTAAATACCCAAAATTATTAGAGTTATATCAAAAGCTTTTTGGAACAGATTTCGAAGACGCTCACGATGCATCATTTGACGTAAACGCTACCGCAAAGTGCTTTTTTGCACTCCTAGAGAAAAATGTACTGAAAATTGATGGAGTCATTCATTCGGAAATTGTTTATGAAGAACCTGTACTTGAAGAAGCAAATTTTGCCAAAACAAATAAAAAAGACAGCCCAGTAATAAATCTGAATGAAGTAACTGAAACGGCGATCGACTCTCCATTTGTACATCTTCATGTACATTCTCAGTATTCCATTTTACAGGCAACTCCAGATGTTAAAAAAATTGTTTCCAAGGCAGTGGAATGTAAAATGCCAGCGGTTGCAGTGACTGATTTAGGGAATATGTTTGGTGCATTCAAATTTGTCAAAGAATGCCATAACCAAGGGATAAAACCAATTGTAGGATGTGAATTTTTTGTTGCCGAGGAACGACTCACGCTTAAATTCACAAAGGATAATCCGGATAAAAGGTATCAACAAGTATTAATTGCCAAAAATAAACAAGGGTACCAACAGCTGATAAAATTAAGTTCATTGGCCTATATGGAAGGGCTTTATGGAATACATCCACGGATAGATCGCGATTTAATAAAGCAATATTCAGAACACGTTATCGCACTTTCAGGAAATTTGTATGGGGAAATTCCTCAATTGATATTGAATGTTGGAGAGCATCAAGCCGAAGAGGTGTTTGTTTGGTATAAGGAAGTCTTTAAAGACGATTTCTATGTAGAACTAATACGGCATGGACTCGACGAAGAAAATCATGTGAATGAAGTCCTTATTTCATTTGCGAAAAAATATGGGGTAAAAGTAATCGCTGCAAACGATGTGTATTACCTAACCCAAGAAGAGTCATCTTTACACGATGTTTTGCTATGTATCAAAGAAGCTGAATATCAATCAACTCCCATAGGACGGGGTAGAGGATTTAGGCCGGGATTTCCAAATGACCAATTCTTCTTCAAATCTCAAGATGAGATGAAATCCTTGTTTTCTGATATTCCAGAAGCCATAGAAAATATTCAGGAAATTCTTGATAAAATTGAACCCTATAAGCTAGAAAGAGGGGTGTTATTACCTACTTTCAATATTCCAGAGCAATTTATTGACCCTGAAGATCAAAATGACGGAGGGAAAAGGGGTGAAAATGCATATTTGAGGCATTTGACATATGAAGGCGCAAAAAAACGATACGGTGATTTCTCAGATGAAATAAGAACCAGGTTGGATTTTGAGTTGGAAACAATTAAAAACACCGGTTATCCGGGTTATTTTTTAATTGTGCAGGATTTTACGGCGAAATCACGAGAAATGGGGGTTTCAGTAGGGCCAGGTAGAGGTTCTGCGGCAGGTTCAGCTGTTGCCTATTGCATTGG
>JAHEMU010000368.1 GCA_024643485.1 Cytophagales bacterium | reverse complement strand
CGTCTATACGATCGGACGTCTATACGGTTGGACGTCTATACGGTTGGACGTCTATACGGTTGGACGTCTATACGGTTGGACGGTTATATACGATCGGACGTCTATACGATTGGGCGGTTATATACGATCGGGCGTCTATACGATTTGGCGTTTATATACGATCGGGCGTCTATACGATTGGACGTCTATACGCGCACAGGTCTGTTTTGGACACCCCAACAGTTGAAGAGCAAATGAAAAATACCCAAAAAATAAAAAACGAATTAGTATTCACCTCTTCCAGAAGCAGCGGTCCGGGAGGGCAGAATGTGAACAAAGTAAATAGCAGAATTACCCTGCGATGGAATATTGGATCTTCTATATATTTTAATGAGGAGCAGAAAGAATTAATACGCCAAAAATTGGGCAATTTAATCACCAATAATGACGAATTAGTAATTCATGCAGAGGAGTCCCGATCTCAGTTTAAAAATAAAGAAAGTGCTTTTGAAAAATTCGACCGGCTGATTAGTAAGGTATTTGAAGTTAAAAAGAAAAGAAAATCAACCAAACCATCCATATCATCTGTGGTTAAAAGACTGGAAAGTAAAAAAAGAAAATCAGAGAAAAAGAAGTGGAGAAGGAGTGATTATTAAAATACACAAGAAAATTTAAGCTAATCCACTCTTTTTATTTATTTGAAATTGTTGAATAGGAGCCGAAGTTCTTTTGAAAATAAATAAAGAAAATACTGCACGAACAACAACAAAATATAGAGGGACTATAACGACTATATATTTCATAGATTGGATTGGAAGCCGCTCCGTTAACGGAGTGATAAATTCATTTAAGGAGATCAAAATACCATCAAATATGCCATTTTGATATAAAATTACAAGAATTGCCATAAATGTAAACAACCCTGCGATCGATAAAATAAGTTGTTGGCGAAATTCTTTCTTACGAGAAACTGCATGCTGTGTAGCAAAAACTTTTGCCATAACCTGTTGTGTAAATGTTTTGGAATCAAGAGAGAAATCCTCGACATTACTCATTAGTATTTTAATAAATTGGTCTATATCTTTTTCCTTTTCCATCACGCCACCATTTCTTTTAATTCGTGTCTTAATAATTGTTGTAAAATAGCCACCAGTTTTTTCTTGGTTCTGGTAAGCTTTACCCTCACATTTCCGTGTGAAATTTTAAGTACTTTGCCAATATCATTCATATTCATCTCTTCGGAATAATATAAATGTACAATGGAACACTCTTCCTTTGTCAATTGCTGTAACGCTAATTTTACGTACTTTATTTGATCCTGATTAACCAAATTTTTAAATGATTTCTCCGTAGACGTAAGGGAAATGTTATTCTGGTGATCTACGATATCAACAGATGGCAGTACTTTTTTTCTTGTTCGTGACAACGCCGTGTTGTAAACAATTCTGTAAAACCAGGTAGAGAAGGATGAATTGCCACTAAAGTTTTTTAACGCATTATATGCTTTTACAAACGAATCTTGAGCAATTTCCTCTGCATCTTCTTCAATTTTCACAATACCCAATGCCAATCGATAAGCTTTATTCTGATATTTATTAACTAGAAATGCATAGGAAGAAGTGTCTCCTTCTAATACCTTTCTTATACAATCCATATCGTCGAGATGTTCCATTTAATCGTTTAGACATCAGTAAATCGAAACTGTTACAAGTTAATCATAATAAATGAAATAATTATTTTTCAACAATTCTGTAACAGTTGATTATTGCCGGGTGTCTTAAGGATACACAAAAGATAAAACGATGAACAGGATACTACAATATTTACCCGAACTGTCAAATTCAGAATTTGATATCGTGCAGAGAGCCACCGGACATCTTTCGGATGATGAGTTTCAATTGTATAGCAATATATACCGCGTTAGAAGAAAAGACCCTCAAAATGTGTTGCTAATGGGCATCATTGGATTGTTTCTATTACCAGGTATCCAGCGTTTCTATGTTGATCAGATTGGAATGGGGGTATTATTTCTTTTTACCCTAGGACTATGTTTTATTGGATCAATTGTTGATTTGGTTAATTACCGAACACTTGCAGACGAATATAACACCAAGGTTGCGAATGAAATTGGCATGATGGTGAAAAGATAAATAGTTAAGATCTAGATTAGAAAAAGGGCCCGAAATTAATTAATTTCGGGCCCTTTTTATTTTAGCGAATATTCGATTTGAATTTAAAATCGGAAGGGGGTTGTAACCCTTTCAGATTCTCCACAAAATAATCCCATCTTCTTTTAAGAAAGTATCGCGAATTTCCGAAACCGTGGCGGGCATTTGGAAAAACGACCAAGTCAAAGTCTTTATCAGCGTCAATGAGCGCTTGAACCACTAACATGGTATTTGAAGGGTGAACATTGTCGTCCATCATTCCGTGTGCAATAAGTAATTTACCTTTTAAATTGGGAGCTAGTAATTGGTTCGCTTGACTATCATAATTCGTTTTTTCTGATTTTTCTTCAATTTCAACATTTACGGCCTGACCTTCAAGGTTTCCGTTTTGATAGTCAACCAATAAACCATGCCATTTTTCTCCCCAATCGTCTTCATAGTTTCTGTTGTCGTGATTTCCAGCACCAGAAACAGCCACTTTATAAAAATCAGGATATCTTAAAATGGCATCCGTGGATGCAAATCCACCTCCTGAATGGCCCCAAATACCCACCTTATCAATATCCATCCAAGGATTTTGTGCAGCGAGTTGTTTAATCATGATCATTTGATCGGGTAAACCATTGTCTCCCATGTTTCCATAATAGGCATCGTGAAATGATTTCGACCGTCCAGGTGAACCCATGGCATCTACTTCAACAACAATAAATCCCAATTCTGCCAATGCTTGTTTGTCTGAACGTGCAGAGCGGAATGATCGACTTCCAACACTACCACTTTGAGGTCCTGGGTACAGATAATTCAAAATAGGATACCTCTTAGCAGGGTCAAAATTACTAGGTTTGTACATTAATCCGTATAAATCGGTCACACTGTCGCGGGCAAAAACTTTAAACGGAATAGGAGCGACCCATCCGGAGGCTAATAGGTCAGAAA
>JAHEMU010000367.1 GCA_024643485.1 Cytophagales bacterium | reverse complement strand
CTTTACTACTTATTCTTACCGAGTAAACCCAGCTAATTATTTTTACCCTGCGAGCACCGTAAAATTTCCGGCCACTGTTCTAGCCCTTGAAAAAATAAATGGTTTCCAGAATCCTGACATCAACCGGAACACGACTTTATTAATTGATAGCGTTCGAACAGAACAAACAAGTGCTTTCTCCGATAGTACCAGTGAAAATGGCTTGCCTTCAGTGGCACAATATATTCGGAAAATATTGATGGTAAGTGATAACGATGCGTTTAATAGATTGTACGAATTTATCGGGCAACAACCTTTTAATGAACGTCTTCAGGCTTTAGAATTAAATGACTCCCGCATTCAGCACCGCTTAAGTGTAAGTTTTACAAATGAAGAAAATTTGTTTACTAATCCATGGAAATTGGTAAAAGGGGATTCCATATTATTTCAAAACCCACTAATAAAAAGTGATTTAAATCTTACGGCAGCATCTCCTATTTTCAAAGGAATAGGTTATTACAGCGGTGATAGTCTAATAAATGAACCTTTTGAATTTACCTATAAAAATAGCTTCCCATTGGAAGATCAGCAGGAATTATTAAAAAAAGTTTTATTTCCAAACGCTACTGATCATCCATTGCAACTTACTCCTTCAGATTACACCTTTCTTTATCAATATTTGTCCCAATTTCCTTCTGAAAGCACTTACCCGAATTATACAGATCTACCTGATAATTATTGCAAATATTTGTTCTACGGAGATGGTAGTACTCCCATTGACAAATCCATACGCATCTTCAATAAAATCGGTCAGGCTTATGGCTACCTAACGGATAACGCTTATTTTATGGACGAAGAAAATGGAGTTGAGTTTTTATTGGCAGCTACCATACACGTCAACAAAGACCAAATTTTCAATGATGACGCATATGAATACGATGAAATTGGGGTTCCATTTTTAACTGAAATTGGAAGAAGCATCTACGAGTATGAAAAGGAAAGAACGAAAATTTTTACTCCAAATTTCAATTCATTTAAAGTTTCATACGATCAGTAATTAATTTTTTTTAATTAAATATTTTAAAGTAATTCACGGCATATTTTATAATAAAATGATTACAGGAAAAGCAATTGTCATTACCGGAGGGTTATTAAAAACAAATTCAGCTAAAACAGCCCATGGAATGGTGCGTGGAAGCGATCGATTTGAAATTCTAGGAGTAATTGACCCCGAACTAGCCGGTCAGGATGCAGGCGACGTTGTAGAAGGAAAACCGGCAGGAATTCCTATTTATAGCACAATTAAGGAGTTTTTTGACAAAGGAAATTCTGCTGATTATGCAATTATAGGAGTGGCAACCAAAGGAGGAGTAATTCCTGCTTCTTTACAGGTTTATATTAAAGAAGCCATCCAACATGGATTGTCTATCATCAATGGTTTACATGAGCATGTTGCTAGTATTCCGGAGCTCGCCGATTTAGCGAAAGAGAAAGGGGTACAGCTACACGATATTAGAAAGCCCAAACCTTTTAAAGAATCTCGATTTTGGACAGGTGAAATCTTAGAAGTAAAATGCCCAAAAATAGCAGTCCTAGGCACTGATTGCGCACTTGGTAAAAGAACAACCACCCGCTTTTTAACTAAGGCCATGCAAAAAGAAAATATTAAAGCCGAAATGATTTATACCGGCCAAACGGGATGGATGCAAGGCTCTAAATATGGATTTATCTTTGACGCAACACTAAATGATTTTATTTCAGGTGAAATTGAAGGTGCGGTATTGAATTGTTACCGTAATGAAAATCCCGATATCATATTAATTGAAGGTCAGTCTTCTCTGCGAAACCCAAGCGGCCCTTGTGGGTCAGAGTTTATATACTCTGCAAGAGTGGATGGGGTAATTCTACAGCATCATCCTAAACGAGTACATTATAAAGACATGGATTATTTCCCTGATTTAGTGGCTCAACCTGCTGAAGAAATTGACTTAATCAAAAAAATGGGGACAAAAACAGTGGGAATGGCATTAAATACCACTGGAATACCAAAAGAAGAGGCAGAAGAATTGCGAGATGCTTATGAAAAAGAACTTGGAATTCCAGTAGTATTGCCTTTGTATGAAGGAGTTGGTAGGTTAGTATCTGAATTAAAAAAATTAATCAAATGAAAATTGTTAAAGTTCATTCTTTTGTTGCGGATCTTGAAAACACGCGCCCTTACACCATCGCTTTTAAAACAGTTTCGGATGTAAGAGGAGCATTTATTGAAATAGAATTAGAAAATGGCATCATCGGAATTGGTGTAGGTAATCCTTCAGAATACGTGGTTGGAGAATCTTTTGATGCCTGTAAGAAGGCCCTTGAACCAGAAAACATCCAATGGTTAGTGGGAAAAGATATCTGCGAATTCCAATCATTACTTTGGGAGACCTTTGAAAAAACTCCTGTAAACCCGGGCGCTAGAGCAGCTATTGATATTGCCCTTCACGACGCTTACACTCAATATTTAGGAGTTCCTTTGCACAAATTTTTAGGTCGAAAAATCGAAAAATTAGAAACTTCAGTTACCATTGGTATTAAAAATGTAGCCGATACTATGGAAGAAGCAGCAGAATATTATGGCATGGGTTACCGTTGTTTGAAAGTAAAACTCGGAATCGATGTGGAAGAAGATATTGAACGTATGGCCAAATTGCGTGAAAAATATGGCAATGAATTCATCATCCGTATTGATGCAAATCAGGGATACGATGTGCCTACTACCATCGATTTCTATAACAGAACCAAAAAATACGATATTGAATTAATTGAACAACCTATCAAAGCTAAGGCTGTTGCTGAAATGAAATCATTGCCTTGGGAAATTCGAAAAGTTATTGCTGCTGACGAATCAATCATTAGTGCAAAAGATGCCGTAAATCTACTGGATGGAGAACGTGCTTGTGGTATCTTTAACATCAAATTGATGAAATGCGGTGGTATTTTCCAAGGACAACGCATCGCATCCATCGCTTTAGCGGCCGGCACAGAATTGATGTGGGGGTGCAACGATGAAAGCATGGTAAGTATCACCGCAGCATTAAACGTAGCCTATAGCTTTCCCAACACCAAATAC
>JAHEMU010000366.1 GCA_024643485.1 Cytophagales bacterium | reverse complement strand
TGAAAATGAGTACTTCTCAGCTCGCCGACTGTGCCAGCTAACCCATTAATTTTTCCTGGTTTAATTGGGAAAAGAAAATTGTGAGAAACTTGACTATATATATTATTTGAGATTAGTAATGCGATGATTACTCCTAGTTTATTTAACATTTACTTCCAATACTTTTTTATTTTCAATAAACCCTTCAAGATGATCCCCAATTGCAATAGGCCCGACTCCCTTTGGGGTGCCTGTAAAGATCAGATCACCCACTTTCAATGTGAAATATTTTGAAAGATGTGAGATGATAAATGGAAAATCAAATAACATCATATTCGTATTGCCCAATTGCTTTTCTTCGCCATTTTGAAGAAGTGAAAATGTCAAATTCGATAAATCAGCAAAATTGGAAATGGGGTAGAATTCTGATATTGGTGCAGACCCATCAAATCCTTTAGCGATATCCCAAGGCAATCCTTTTTCTTTTAATTTTGTTTGAACATCCCTTGCGGTAAAATCGATACCAAGTGCAATGGAGTTAAAATATTTGTGGGCAAATTTTTCGTCGATATGCTTCCCCTGTTTTGATATTCTCAATACAATCTCCACTTCAAAGTGGATATCTTTCGTGAAATCGGGATAAAAAAAAGGCAGTCCGTTTTTTATTAAAGCTGTTTCCGGCTTTGTGAAAATAACAGGTTCTTTTGGCCTTTCATTGTTTAATTCCGCTATGTGTTCGGCGTAATTTCTCCCGACAGCAAAAATTTTCATAATAACGATTTATTGGTTATTACAAAAATACTAATTTGACGGAATATTATAAGTATTGAGACTTTTTTTAACAGGGTTTTGGCACTTATTTTGTAGCTAGAGAATTATCCTACCATTCTAAATTATATATTTGTACCATTATTTAACATTTGAAATTTATGAAGCGAATATTCCCATTATTGTTAATTTCATTCCTTGTATTCGATTGTGCTACTGTGCCTGTAACGGGTAGAAAACAATTGAATTTGGTGTCAAACGCAGAAATCATTACCATGGCAACCGATCAATATGCTCAGGTAATAGCAGAAGGACCATTGAGTAGAAATCAGGAGCAAACAGCATTGATCAAAAAAGTCGGTACTAATATTCAGCACGCAGTTGAAGATTATATGGCGAAAAATAATGCGTCAGAACAATTGGAAGGTTTTAACTGGCAATTCAATCTAATCGATCAAGATATTGTAAATGCCTGGTGTATGCCTGGCGGAAAAGTAGCCTTTTATACTGCAATAATTCCCATTTGCGCTGATGAAGCTGGTATAGCAGTTGTTATGGGACATGAAGTGGCGCACGCAATTGCCAATCATGGTAGAGAGCGTATGAGTCAGCAAATGGTAGCTCAGTTTGGGTTAAATACATTTGGTACTGTAATGGGTGAAAATCCTACCATGACAAAGCAAATTTTTATGCAGTCAGTGGGTATGGGTACTCAATTAGGTATGTTGAAATTTTCGAGGAAACACGAATCGGAAGCGGATAAAATGGGTCTGATATTTATGGCAATGGCCGGGTATGACCCAAATGAAGCTCCTAAATTTTGGGAGAGAATGTCTACTATGAGTGGGGGAGAAGCTCCTCCAGAGTGGCTTTCTACTCACCCTTCTCATGATACACGTATCCAGGATTTGAAAAATGCAATTCCTGAGGCAATGAAATATTATTCTAAGTAGTTAAAATCTATATAACCTTTATTTGTCACCCAGTTTTTGAGAAAGCTGGGTGATTTTTTTTTTCAAGATCAAGCATTTTATCTTCTAGCCGGTCGGGTGGTAACAGTTGTGAGGTAAATAAACCCTCTGCTTGCCAGATTTCTAAAATATTATCAGAAGGTATTTCTTTTTCCTGGTAGTGCGGGTTGTCGGAATGAACAATCAATGAATTGTTTGCTAATGTTTTGAGCCGTTTGGTTATAATCCCTTCCGATGTAACTAGTATAACTACAGTTGAAGGTGCTGGTTTAGTGACTTTTTTACACAATACCCAATCGCCGGGTTTAATCCCTTCACGGTGGATCTGCATTTCATTTGTTTCTACTTCAAACAGGCGAAAATCACCTTGCTTGTTAAGCGGGATGGTAATATGTGTTTGCCTGTTAATAAAATCCGCTTTTTTGAAATTCAGTATATATTCTATTTGCGTGGAAGCGGGAATTAGAGCCAAGGAAACAGTGGTGGTTATGTCCTTCTTACTATGTGCAGCGTCCATTTTTCTCTTGAATTGGTCTAAATGAAATAATTCATTGACGGTCATTTCACGCGTGAGGAGAGCGTCAATTGATAGACCAAAACGCTTTGCGATGGCTATGATAGTATCTGTTTTTGGCTCTGATCTGCCTTCTTCCCAAGCCCCTACACTTGGTCTTGCTAATTGGAACATCGACGCGAAATCAGCTTGGCTTAGCTTTCGAATTTTCCTAATTTTCTTAATATTCTGACCTATATGCGACATTTTGTAAAAATATGCTAAAAAAATGAGCAATTCTAAAACTTTTAGAATATATTTACGTAAACATACTTAAATCCTAGTATAATTTAAAATGAAAAAAATGAAATTAAACTTTAAAAACCCTAGACGTTCACCACCGTTTACCATATTATGCTTTGAAAAATAGTAAAGCGTTTTAATATTTATTAATTTGGTAACTAGTCAAAAAAATAAGTCTACAATGGATGAGAAATTTCAAAAAGTAAAAGGGTATCTCCTCGAGTTAAATCATGAAATCACCTATGAAAACGAAGAAGATGGCGTTTTAATGGTGAAAAAAGAGGAAAGTGGTATTAACAACTTAGTTTTAGGTGTTGCTGACCCTATTTTAGTAGTGGAACAGTACATTTTTAAGGTAAAAAATGGTTCCTCAGATACTTATAAACGCTTATTACAAATGAATAGAGATATTATTCACGGTGCTTTTACCCTGGATGAGTCTGGAGAAAAGGTATTGTTTAGAAATACTCATGAACTTGAAAATCTGGATTTGAATGAATTGGAAGCTACAATAAATTCACTCGCTTTATTATTGAGTGAAAATAGCCGTGAAATTCTTCAACTTTCAAAAAAATAAATCTA
>JAHEMU010000365.1 GCA_024643485.1 Cytophagales bacterium | reverse complement strand
AAATGGATTCTCTTTCTTCGAAATTAAATATCAATCCAAAAAAATGGACTTTTCAAGGAGTTCATGAATTAGACAGTACCCTCTTACAACAAATTGCTGATTATACCTTGCGAATAACTTGAGTAGAACTAGCTTGAGCTGATGGCATGATGATGGTATCAGAAACATTTACATGTGCAGGGCGCGAAATAACGAACCAGATTAGTTCAGCGATATCATTTGCCACAAGTGGATTCATTCCCTCGTAAACCTTTGAAGCCTTCTCTTCATCACCTTTAAATCTCACACCAGCAAAACCTGTATTTACTAAACCAGGATTAATTTGTGATACCTTCACACCATACTGCACCAAATCCATCCTCATGCCATTATTAATAGCATCTACGGCATGTTTTGATGCGCAATACACATTTCCCTTTGGATAGGCCTCTTTGCCTGCAGTAGAGCCTATATTCACCACATGTCCCGACTGCCTCTCAACCATTGAAGGAACGATACTTCGGGTCACATAAAGCAAACCTTTCACATTTCCATCAATCATATCTTCCCAATCCTGAATATCACCTTTATGAATCTCATCCATCCCATGTGCATTCCCTGCGTTATTAATTAACACATCGATCACTGACCATTCGCTAGATAGTCCAGAAATTGCTGATTCGACTTCACTTCTTTTTCTAACATCAAATACAAGGGTTGTCACTTCCGTCAAAGCTCCCAATTCAGATTTGATCGCATTCAATTTTGATTGATTTCTGCCACATAGAATTAACCGAAAAGACTTCTCTGCAAGCACTCTAGCAGTCGCTTCTCCTATGCCTGAAGTAGCACCTGTGATAAAAACAGTTTTATTTCCCATGAAATCGAAATTATTGAAATATAAAATATAGATGTAGAGTATTAGTACTTAATCTGCTAATTCCTTCACTAAAATTACTCGGATCATTACTCAACACATTCAGCAATCCTTTACTGTATCTTAATTCAGGTGAAAACTTGAATAAAGGAAAATACAAATCAAATCCAACTCCAAATTCAGCAGAGAGATTAAACCGTTGAATATTTAATGATTCCAGTCCTCCTTGTAAATCATTTTTCCCAGAAGCTTCGATACCCGGCATAATTCCAGTACTTAAAAACATTCTAGTATTCTCTCTCCTATTAGATTTATATCGCACAACCATTGGAAACTCAACAATGGTGCTTTCTTTTAATTTAATAATCTGTGATTCATCGATAAAATTATACTCTAACGTATGTTCATAGAAGGCTACTTTCGGAGTTAAACGCAGGTCGAAAAATTCAGACAATCTGAAATTAACTAAAAACCCTAACGAAAACCCTGGAGATTTATAAGGTAATATACTATGCAACGAATCCAAATCATTCGAAATAAACTTGTCGGAGTATTTCAATTGATAGGAAGTAGAATGAAGACCAATTAAAAAGCCGTAGCTAAATTTACGCCCATCATAATTTGGGTTATTGATTTCAACGAACCGTTGCGCATTTGCTTCTGAAAAAAGCAAAAACGCAAATACACAGACAATTACTTTTGTCCAACGTAAATGGAGCTTATTCCGAACGTCAATGTTTTGCATAATGTATTTTTAAAACCTGCTTCGTTCAACTTATTCAGGAATTCATTTCCGAAAGGAAAGGCTATTACCGATTCAGGTAAATAGGTATATGCCGATTGATCTTTAGAAATTCTATTGCCTATTTTAGGCAAAATTGCTTTAAAATAAAAACGATATAGTTGTTTGAACGGGAAAATCGTTGGTTGGGAGAATTCTAGCACTACTAGTTTACCACCGGGTCGTAGTACCCGATATATGTCGCTGAGCCCCTTTTCCAAATTTTCGAAATTACGTACGCCAAAAGCGACAGTTACGGCGTCAAAAGTTTCATCCTTAAAAGGAAGATTCTCTGAATCACCATACAACAATTCAATTTTATCCGTTAGGTTTCTCTTTTTGACTTTTTCCTTCCCAACGCCTAACATTCCTTCCGAAATATCGACGCCAGTTACTTTATCTGGATTTAAACTTAGGATTTCTATTGCAAAATCACCGGTACCTGTAGCAACATCGAGGACTTGTTTAGGAGCATCAGATTTAAGATAAGCTACGGCCTTTCTCCGCCATCGAATATCGATACCTAAACTTAAAAAATGATTAAGAAAATCATATTTACCCGAAATGTTATCAAACATTTTGGCCACTTGTTCCTTCTTTGTTGAAGGTTCGTCTTTATAAGGGAGTACTGTCATGGCAGGCAAATATCCGATTATGCTTCCTAAATTCCTAACTGAAACACTCGAAGAATTCAGATTCTAAGATGAGATTTTAACATTTGGTAACCGGCTTTACTCACCGATAATTGATCACCCGATTTTAGAACTGTTAAATAGCTATCCTTGGTATAAGGTTCAATACTACTTATCATATCCAGTTTTACGATAAATGACCTATGAATGCGAAGGAACAAAGAAGGAGGTAATTGCTCCTCGTATGATTTCATTGTGCCCTGTTTAAGGTATTTTCCTTTTGATGAGTGAATCTTCACATAATCATCCTGTGCCTCGATATAATGGATGTCTCCAATGGGAATTATTTCGATTTTTGAACCATTCTTTACTACAATTCTATCTAAGTAAGCATCAGAAATCTTTAGCTCTAAGGGTTCATTTGCAATCAACGGATTTTCTCCTTTGTTTAACTTATCCAACGCTTTTTCAACCGCTTGAATAAACCGTTCTTTGGTATAAGGTTTAAGCAGATAATCAATTGCGTTTAACTCAAAGGCACGAATAGCCATGTCATCATATGCAGTAGAGAAAATGGTTAATGGTGGTTTTTCCAATAATTCCAGCATTTCAAATCCTGAAATTTTAGGCATTTTAATATCTAGAAAAATTAAATCGGGCTGATGCTCTTGAACTGCTTTTAATCCATCAAAACCATTTCGGCACTCCTCCACCACCTGTATCTCTTGAAAATCTTTAAGATAGAACTTTATGAGATGCCTTGCGGGTTCTTCATCATCGATAATAATTACCTTGATCATAGGGTAAATTTAAACAAGTCCTTCCAAATGAAAA
>JAHEMU010000364.1 GCA_024643485.1 Cytophagales bacterium | reverse complement strand
TGTAGACCCCAAAAGTTGGTGCCGCTTCCCGATTCTTTCCGGGGGATATACAGAAGAGTTAACTCAACTGGATAACCTGTAGCCACGTCTTGGGCATTAAGCATTAGTGCTTATATTTGCTCTGTTAGGCCCGGTGATTTCCTGGCCTTTTATATTCAATATTTGTATGATCAGTTTTATTATTTGGAACGGAGGCCCTGAAATTCTATCGTTTGGTTCATTCTCACTGCGCTGGTATGGCCTTTTATTTGCGTTGGGTTTTCTAATCAGTCAGCAAATCCTTTATTACATATATCGCCAGGAAGGCAAACCCGAAAAAGACGTAGATACGCTTACTATTTATATGGTCGTGGCCACGATTTTGGGCGCCCGACTAGGTCATGTAATCTTCTATCAGCCTGAACTCTTTTGGACTGACCCACTGAGTATTATTCTACCTTTTGAATTTTCTCCATTTAAGTTTACAGGATTACAAGGATTGGCAAGCCATGGAGGGGCCTTCGGAATTCTTTTTGCATTATGGCTTTACTCAAATTATCGTATTCATTTTTCCAAAGCCGATGTGGCATTAGAGGGACAAGTGGGACATGAAGGAAAAGCGAAAAAGAAAATAAGAAGAGGAATATTTGTTGAGAAAATTAAAAAAGAGGGACAATCCTATATGCAAGTATTGGATCGTATTGTGATTCTGGTCGCACTGACCGGTGCCTTAATACGGTTCGGGAATTTTTTTAATTCAGAAATCATCGGTAAACCATCAGATAACAACCCCTTGAGTGTTGTCTTTATTAATCGAGTAACAGAAGGACTCCTCGATTATCGAGTACAATCCAATCCAGCCGAATCGATAAAGGTTGAGAAAAACGAGGAGCTTCCTGCAGGCGCTCATGGGAGAGTTCCGCTTAATATGTATGTATTCTTTAAACAAGGTACCAGCACGGAGCAAGCCACTCAATTCCTCAATGGTGACATGAAATACTTTCTAAGTTATTATAGTGAATTCGTTGATGAACCAGGAACTGAACCGTTGAAATATCAAATCATTACTGAAACTTCAGGCACACTGGCAGCCAGGGTAAGTACCTTTGGAATAGCGAGGCATCCTGCGCAGCTATACGAATCAATTTCATGTGTGATCTTATTCATCGTGCTCTTTTTAATGTGGAAAAAGGACAAGGAAAAATTACCACCCGGTAGAATCTTTGGTGTGTTCATGATCGTATTGTGGAGTCTGAGATTTGTTTATGAATTTTTAAAGGAGAACCAGGTATCATTCGAAGATCAACTCCCAATCAACATGGGGCAAATTCTGAGTATTCCGTTGTTTATTGCCGGCATACTCATTTTAATATGGTCTTACCGAAATACCTCAGCCAATAATTCAAACCCAAGTTGATTGAATTTTCACGACTACTTAAGAAGGGGATACCGCTTATTTGGGTATTGCTGTTTTTTCTGACGGATAATTTAGCTGCGCAGAAAATAGCACGCGATACGCTTGCCAAAAGTAAAATTCATAAAGACACCATTCCCAACCGCGTTGTTACAATTAATCGTGTGCTAATCATTGGCAACAAAGTAACTCGTGAGCGAATTATTTCACGTGAACTAAGCTTTAAACCTGGTGATACGGTCAGCACAAAAAGAATAGACGCAAGATTATTACTAGACCAGCGTAAAATTTACAATCTTCGTTTATTTAACACCGTCACGATTCAATGGCTCGAACTTAATGAAAACCAAGTTGATTTACTGGTTGAAGTAGACGAACGCTGGTACACTTTTCCGGTTCCAATTTTTGAAATATCAGATCGGAATTTTAATGAATGGTGGCAAAACTATGGCCACGATTTTAGACGAGTTAATTATGGGTTACGATTGTATCAATATAATTTCCGGGGACGCAATGAGACGTTACGATTTACTGCTCAATTTGGATTTACAAGACGATTTGATTTAACCTATCGAATTCCCTATATCGACCGCCAACAGCGTCAAGGACTCAACTTTGAGTTTAATTATGGCGAACCAAAAAATATTGCCTACAAAACGGATGATCACAAACTAAAATTCTATCCTGAGACGAAACCAAGCGACAGGACTGTAAAATTCTCTCGTGGATTTTCTGTTTCGTATACATTCCGAAAATCGTTTTATGAAACACATACGTTGAGTTATGATTACCAAAACAATCACGTGTTGGATACTATCGCCATATTGAATCCTAATTATTATAAAAACGCTGCCGTTAGGCAACAATTTAGTGCCATCACGTACTCCTTCAATTCAGAACATCGCGATGTAGTAGCATATCCTCTTAAAGGTTATCATTTTACCATCTTTGCACAACGAACCGGATTGTTGATTCAATCTGATGTACATCAATGGGAGTTAAACTTAACGTATTCCAGGTTTTTTGACCTTGGACGGAATTACTATTTATCAAATTTCACATCCGCGTATGTAAGTTCACCAACTCAACAACCATATTCTTTTTTTAGCGCGTTGGGTTATCGAAAACAATTGGTAAGGGGCTATGAAGTATATGTCATTGAAGGACCCCAATTCTTTTTAAACAAAACTACTTTCCGGAAAAGGATATTTTCCGGCACCTGGAAGTTGGATGACATGCCCATTCAACAATTCAAACATTTTCCGCTAGCTATTTACCTGAAGAGTTTCTTTGATTTTGGATATGTAGAAAACTACCCTTACTATGAAGTCCTTCAATTAAACAACCGGCTTTCAAATCGAGTATTGATTGGAACAGGAACCGGCTTTGATATTGTAGCTGCTTACGATACGGTGATACGATTGGAATACACGTTTACCAGAGAAAAAACTCATGGGTTTTTCTTTAATGTGAAAAAGGAATTCTAATACGCAAGTAAACTTTCATTGATTACGACTGCATTACCATCTCCATCCTCCTGTTTTTAGTTCACTCCCATATTTACAAATGATTAGTTGGTAGTTGTGCGAGCTTCGATATTAAGGAAGCGTAAACACAAATCTTCAATCATCTTGTCAGGATTTGAGAACACATCTCTCCAACGATCTAATCCGTTTTCACATTCTTCATTTCATCGCCCAAATTTTTCAAAAAG
>JAHEMU010000047.1 GCA_024643485.1 Cytophagales bacterium | reverse complement strand
ACCCCTGAGCTACATCGGCTTGGGGTATTTTTTGTTTCGCTTTTTCCCTACTCCTTGCGGAGAAGAAAAAGAGCGGGCGACGAGGCTCGAACCCGCGACCTACAGCTTGGAAGGCTGTCGCTCTACCAACTGAGCTACGCCCGCTTAAACAATTACCTCTTACCCCCCAAAGGTAAGAAATAATCATTTTAAAACAGTGGGGAGAGCAGGATTCGAACCTGCGAAGTCTTAAGACAACAGATTTACAGTCTGCCCCAGTTGGCCGCTTTGGTATCTCCCCGTTTTTGAAGTATTTTTAAGAACGTTTTCCCCCTTGTCTCAAAAAGGAAGTGCAAAAATATATCCTTTTTTATATTATTCAAACTAATGTTGAATATTTTCTAATTAAAATAATTTTATCTCGCTAATTACACCCACTCCAAACTGGTCTTGTATCCTTTTTAATAGCAAACTGCGGTTATTATTGAGTTCATTGCGCAATGGAGCCGATAAAATTTCCACAAAAAATATTTCTCCTTTTATGAAAACCCTACCGGTTTTTGATGCTATTGCAGGCCCAACAATGGTTGGCCACGCTTGTACAATTTCATTTTTATGGTATTTCTTATCCAATGAATACTCTTTTAGCATCCGCTGAATGGCCCCGCCTACCGATACAATCTCCTTATCTCTTTTATCTTTCATCAATTTGCCCTTATTTATAAATCAATATAACTCGCTTCCACCCCTATTTCACTCATCAATGCATTGGTCCGTTCCTTTCTAGCGTCCGTAATAATTACTTGAACTTTTTCAGAAATTAAAAATTCAACCAATCGATGGATTCTCCGCCCATCCAATTTATCAAATATATCATCGAGCAACAAGATTGGACTCACCTTTAATTTAGATTTGAACAAATAGATCTGCGCGAGCTTTAATGAAAGAATAAATGTTTTCTGCTGACCTTGTGACCCGAATTGTTTCACTGACCTTGATTCTTCTTTAAATAAAAAATTAAAATCATCCCTGTGAATACCAACGGTTGTGCGTTGTGCTTTAATGTCTTGCTTACGCTTTTGTTTTAATAGCCTAGCAAATGCACCTTCCACATATTCTGATTCATATTGAATATCAACTTCTTCTCGCTGTTCCGAAATGATAGCGTATATTTTTTGCTGTGATTCAATAAATGAACCAATAAATGATTTTCTCGCCCGATAGATGTAATCAGATGCTTCCACGATTGAATCGTCGAATACATCTAAAAGAGTCTCATCAATTTGCCCCGTTTCTGACGCGTTTTTCAGAAGAGAATTTCGCTGTTTAAGCGTTCGATTATACCTTATTATATAAGAGAGGTATTCACTATCCAATTGGGAGATGAATCCATCAAATAATTTTCGTCGCAATTCACTTCCCATTCTCACGTAATCAACGTCGTTTGGCTCAATCAATATCACGGGAATAACGCCAATATGATCCAATAGACGCTCGTATTCCGTGTCATTTATCCTAAACACCTTTTTTTTGTTTTTGAAAACATTGGCAACGATGGTGATGTCCGACTTGGAAATCAATTTTGCTTTTATAGTAGCGAACTCAGCATCATGAAAAATGGCATCGCCAACCTGAGAAGAGGTGGCACTTTTGGTAAGAGCAATAAAATAAATGCTATCTAAGAGATTCGTTTTTCCAGATCCATTGAGGCCTGTCACACAATTAATACCCTCATTGAACTCAAAAATGGAGGATTGATGATTTTTATAATTAATCAAACTCAATTTTTTAAGGTGCATTGATAAAAAATTATTAATTTCGCCTCCCGATTTAAACATGATTTTTGAACTATGGCCACAAAAACTAAAAGCAAAAGTAATACAGCTAAATCTAACGGCGCAGCATATTCAAAAGAAATGTATCTCGACTGGTTCGAAAAGATACTTTTGATGAGGCGATTTGAAGAAAAAAGCGGCCAGTTATATGGCCAGCAAAAAATCAGAGGATTTTGTCATTTATATATAGGACAAGAAGCCTGTGCTGCTGGTGCTGGTTCTGCCTTAATAAAAGGTGATAAATGGATTACGGCATACCGTGACCATGCGCACCCTCTAGTTCTTGGTTCTGACCCACGTAAATTAATGGCTGAACTTTACGGTAAAGAAACTGGTGTTTCAAGAGGTAAAGGTGGATCGATGCACTTCTTTGATAAGGAACACAACTTTGTGGGTGGACATGGAATTGTTGGTGGTCAAGTGCCATTAGCGACCGGTTTAGCCTTCTCTGAAAAATATAACAAAACCGGCAACTTGTGTATTTGCTACATGGGTGATGGTGCCGTAAGACAAGGTGCATTTCACGAAGCTCTTAACTTAGCCATGCTATGGAAATTGCCCGTAATTTTCGTTATAGAAAATAATGGTTACGCGATGGGTACCTCGGTTACACGTACTTCTAATGTAACTGAACTTTATACTTTAGGTGATGCTTATGATATCCCATCATATGCAGTGGATGGAATGAGTGTAGAGGATGTTCATGATGCAGTAAGTCAAGCAGCAGAAGTGGCTCGTAAAGGTGATGGGCCTACTTTATTGGAATTCAGAACCTATCGTTATAAAGGGCATAGTATGTCGGACCCTGCGAAATACCGTTCTAAAGAAGAATTAAATGAATACCGAGGAAAGGATCCACTTGAACAAGTAAGAACGACCATCTTCGAAAATAAATTTGCGTCTGAAGAAGAGCTAGAAGCCATGGATGTTAAAATTAAATCCATTGTAGAAGAAGCAGTGAAATTTGCGGAAGAATCAAGCTTCCCAGATGGCCAACAAGCCTTCGAAGATGTGTATATGGAAAAAGATTATCCATTTATCGTCGACTGATAATAGGAGATTAAGAAAAATTAGTTAGTTTTGCGCCCTTAAAATTGGAAGGATATGTCATCAAAAGGCAAAAAAAGTAAGGAAAGTACAGAGGGAATTTTAGAAAGTTCTGAAGCTCTTCAAGAACAGTTCAGTAGAACTGAGCAGTTTATAATGAATAATAAAGGATTGGTAAGCATCGCTTTTACCCTTCTTTTAATCACTGCTGCAGGATTTATCGGTTACCGATATTACCAAAATTCTCAAAATAATGAAGCTCAGGCTGAAATGTTTCAAGCTGTTTATTATTTCGAACAAGATAGTCTAGAAAAGGCTTTACTTGGAGATGGTAATAATTTAGGGTTTTCTGATATCGTTGACCAATACGGACATACAGAAGCAGGTAATTTAGCTAACTTTTATGGTGGTTATATTTATTTGACTCAAGGTAAGTACGACTTGGCGCTAATGTATCTTGAAGATTTTAGCTCGAATGATTTAATTATGCAAGCTCGTGCATATAGCTTAATTGGAGATGTTTACATGGAACAATCAAACTTCAAAGAAGCTGTTGCTCATTATAAGAAAGCTGCCAACACGGAAGCAAACGAGTTTTTTACTCCAGTATATTTAAAGAAAGCGGCTATCGCTTATGAAAATTTACAGGATCTAGAAAATGCAAAAAATGCTTACTTGCAGATTGTAAATGAGTTTAAAAACTCACAAGAATATAATGATGCAAGAAAACATTATTATCGTTTAGGCGGAACCGAATTATAAACTATGGCCAACTACGAGAACCGGCCTTCATTAAAGTCTTCCGGCAAAGATTATTCCGGAGAAAAAGTAGCTATTGTTGTTTCTGAATGGAATAGTGAAATTACTGGAGCATTATACTCCGGTGCTTATTCAACCCTGATTAAGCTAGGCTTTAAGAAAGAAAATATCTTTAAGAAAATGGTTCCTGGTAGTTTTGAATTAACCATTGGATCACAATGGATGGCTCAAGATGGAAATATTAGTGCGGTGATTGCCCTAGGATGTGTAATCCAAGGGGAAACACCGCACTTTGATTTTATATGTGATGCTGTTGCTCACGGATTAACCAATATTGGTTTAAAATACAATAAACCAATTGTGTTTGGTGTTCTAACTACCAACACACACCAGCAAGCCGTTGATCGGTCTGGTGGAAAATATGGAAATAAAGGAGAAGAAGCAGCAGAGGTAGTTGCAAAGCTGCTTAATTTTTAATCTCCATTTTTTCTTACAATTCTCGAATCCAAATATTTCTGAAACTCACCATATTTCCATGATCTTGAAGAGATAATGGAAGTTTATTGTCGTGCAATTTGTAAACAGGTGCTCCTTGGTAAACGGTTTCACCTAATATTTCGACATTATTCTGCACCAATACGCCGTTATGCAATACGGTAACTCTTGCGGGCTTTACTACCTTTCCTTTTTCAGAGAACTCAGGTGCCGTAAATATAATATCGTAATATTGCCATTCAAGTGGTTGATTCATGGCGTTAACCAAAGGTATATGCTGCTTATAAATACTTGATGCTTGTCCATTTGAATAGGTTTTATTATTGTAAGAATCCAGCACTTGAACCTCATACTTTCCCATCAAAAATATCCCTGAATTGCCCCTACCCTGTCCGGTAGCAGCACTATCGACAGGAGGTGTTCTCCATTCTATATGCAATTGAACAGATCCAAATGCTTGTTTAGTTCTGATTTCTCCTGTACCGGGTTTAACCGTAATTACACCTTTATCCATAAACCATTTTGGTTGCCCGCCTTTTTGACTGGTCCAAGCTGAAAATCCATTTTCAAGTAAAACGATTGCATCAGACGGAGCTCCATTTTTCCCATGCGGATCAACTACTGCAGGTACGGGGGTCCAGACTTCCGTTTCTTCAGGTGGAGGTAGTTTTTGAGTAAAGCCACTAAAAGAAAATAACACAGCAATTCCAACAAGCACATTCTTCTTCATAAATAATAAGTTATAATTAAGTTGATTAATAAAGTGACTTCAATTTACTGGTTTAAGTAAATTTTTTAATCTATCGAGTTCAGATTTATTTTTTTCCGAATGAATATTTTCCAAAATCGATTCTTTTTCTCTTGATGTCAGCCTCCAATTAAGTGAAGCTCTTTCTTTTATCTCTTCATTATTAGCTGAATTGTATTCTAACTGAACGATATTCACATTTCCTTTGAACCACTTTTTCATTTGTTCTAGTTTATCGTCGTTCGAAAAATCTTGAATGTTTTCAAAGTTTTTATAAAAACCCTGAAGCGGGGAAAAGAATTTTTGAAACATCGATTGGCTTACTTTTTCTTCAATTGGGCGCATTTTTTGAGAATCCCGAATCAACAGAAAAACGACTCCGGAGGTGTTCCGTTCAATCCAATCTGAAAAGACATACATAAATCGAGTCGCGTCGGACACTCCGTAATTATCAGTTAATCCTGCATCCATAATTTCCATAGGAGGAATACTTGGAAGTGTGATATTTGGAGTAATATATGGGAAAGTTGCACTCATTCGTAAAGCGCTAAGATACCTCAAGCTATCGGCAGCTTGATCTTTAAACATCTTTTTAAATTCTATGGCCTTTGTGAACTTTGTTGCATCTCCATTTAATGAAGTGGTCATGTATGCAATATCCATTGGACTTATATACATTTTACGGCCGTCATTTACGACTGTCGGGGAGAGAATTAGCATTGGGATAATAGCCTCTTCTTCATACTTCCTATACGAAAATAAGGATTTATCCATGAAACCACTGGTGTTCCTATTTAACTGTTGTTCAAAAGCAAAACCCCTGTCTTTCACATAAACCTGATCGTTGTATTTATATTTTTGGAATCCTAAAAAGAAATCATTCACCAACAAAGAGAAAATGATTGGGTTTAAATTATCCTGACCTACTTGCTGAAGAAATTTAGTGTCTTGAGGGTTAATAGTGGAATCTAAATAATTTCTTAAAATTAATTCTCTGAAAAATCCCGCGCCGATTACACCCCCTGAAGCTCCTGTAATCAAACGTGTTTGATTCATCAACTCCCTATTAGTAACACTATCAGCATGCTGAAGAGCGTTAAGCGTCCAAAGCATACTTCGTTGTCCTCCTCCGCTGGCGCAAATTAATACCATTTTTGGTGGTTGATCTATTGGAAATCCTGCTCTCCACTTATTTAATGTAAGTAGTGTTGATTCATAATCGGCCGTGCGAGTTTCTGGATTACTTTGAAGTGACAAGCCATCAAGATTATAAATTGATTTTGTCCCATTGTAATGAATTCCGAAGGCTTGGTACTGTTTATTTATGACACCAAATTGAATGAGAAAATTTAGAAGAATAATAGCTAATATAAAAATTGACAACGACCACCTGCGAAACCAATACTCGAAGGCCCCGGTAAACATGATTAAAAACGAAATAAGCAATACAAAACTTGCTGCAGCAGGTATCTGAAACATTGGGATGTCTGAAAATAAACCCAAAAACAAAAGCAAGGCAAAGATAAAAAGCTCCACACTTATTAGGTTAAGATGGTTTTGGTCAAAAACCTGTAAAACCGTTTCTTTATCATAAAATCCCTTATAATCGGGAACCTCTTTGAATTTAAAATCAGAATCGATAAAGGTTGTGGTACGTATTTGTTGGCTTTTAGCAGAGGCTAATCGACTCATAGCGCGTGCTCGTGTAACTTTTACTTTTCGTTTTAATTTTTCATCTAGCTTGCAAACCATATATTTAAATATATCCTTGTTTGTAACTCGGAAATACAAAAACATGAGTCCAATAGTTGACAGGAATCCACAATAAAAACCTGTTAAAAAAACGACAATTTTATTAGTCTCAATGTAATTTTCCTGTTGAAAGATGATTACTTGATAGGTATAAATAATCAGGAATAAGAAAATGACTACACTGTTATTAATACTGAACCTTGTAAAAGGGCGATTCAGCCAGGCAATAAAATTGAATCTAGGTCCGTCAATAATGTAGGAAGTGATATAAAAACTAACAGTAAAAAAGGCAAGGCTAACTCCCACAATAAAGAAAGAAGTAAAACTGACCTCATTTTGATATTCCGGATCCAGAAATAAATAAGGAATTCCCATGCTTCTTCCAAAAGCCTTTACTACGATAGCAAATAAAATAAGCCAGTAGATTATTAATCCATAGTTTTTCCTTAAGTGCAACAAAAGAAGTTGCACAGGCATACTGTAAATAATTTTCTTTATCCAGGAAGACGATTTACTCACTCTTTATTTTTTTTGATCCTTGATACATTTCAAATTTCAATAATTTACACTCAATTTTCGCATTATAGAACGTTTTCTTTGCGGAAGTTCGCAAACCAATAAACTTTGCCAGTTCCATATTTCCAGTAAAAATAAATGCAATATAACCGGAACACTCATTTTTCAAATAATCTCCAATACGTTGATACATTTTTTTCAACTCACCAATTTCGCCCAACCGCTTGCCATATGGCGGGTTCATCATGATTACCCCCGGCTCGTCTGACTTTTTAACGCGTTCGAAATCACCCGATGAGAAAGTCAAAAGATGTTCAATACCTGCACGTTCCGCATTTTTACTTGCAACGGTAACGGTGAGTCTTGAAATATCTGAAAGATGAATTTCCACTTTAGGTTCTAGTAAATCTCTTTTTGGAGCCTCATTTATTAATTTATTCCAATGAACGTTGTCAAACGACAACAGATGTTTAAACCCAAAATTCATTCTATAAATACCAGGAGGGATTCCGTAAGCAATTAATGCCGCTTCAATTGCTATAGTACCACTTCCACACATGGGATTTAAAAATGGCATGGTTTTATCCCATTCGGAGGTCATCACCAAAGCGGCGGCTAAGGTTTCCGATAATGGTGCTTCGGCGGCCTGAAGTCGATACCCTCTTTTCGAAAGGGTAATTCCAGAGGTATCTAAATATATTGTTGCGTCCTCGCCTACCCATTGTAAATAAATAACCACCTGGTCTTTATCCGAGCCGGAAGATGGACGAGTGTTCAACACTTTCATAAATCGATCTGCAATTCCATCTTTTACCCGTAGGTTCGGGAAACGTGTATCATTAACATCCGGATGTTTGACAAAAGAATGGATGGAAAAGTATTTCTCAGAACTAAAATATTCTTCCCAAGGCATGGAATAAACCGCTTTATAAAGCTCATCCGTATTATTTGCCTTGAATGTTTTTAATTTAAAATAAACATGAGATCCCGTTCTAAGCCACAAATTCAAAAAATAGGTATCTAAAAGGGCCCCTTGAGTAGTAACACTCATCGGAGATTCTTTTACTACAGGGAAATTATGGTCATTCAATTCCTGTTTCAGCGTTTCGACTAAACCTGGTAAACAAGATATTACAATTTCATTACTTTTATCTTTTAAATCTGTCATGATACAAAAAAGAGATTTAATTATAAATTACTCAATTTAATATCAATAAATTATATAGTGGAAGCAAAAATAGATGAACACAGCCGTTGGATAAAAGAGACAGACCCCGACAAACTAAAGGATTTGTTTGAAAAAATGTTGATTCAAGCTGGTTTTGGGATTTTGAATTTTTCGGAACATTATTTTTCTCCACAAGGCTACACTGGATTGTGGTTAATATCAGAGAGTCATTTTGCTGTCCATACGTTTCCTGAGGAAAGCACTACCTATATTCAGTTGAGTAGTTGTAATTCAGAAATGTTTGTAGATTTCATTCAATTACTTGATCGATATCAAAAAGATGAAGCGTAGCACCTATCCTTTATACTTTTTTCTGTTGGGAATTTTAATTAGTTACTTTCTGAAGGAAGGTTATAGCTACTACACGTATTTTTACGATTTAAATTCATCTGATAAAACATTATGCGTAGTGCTTTTTTTAGTTGGTGGGTTAAGTGGAATTACTTTTAAGGACAAAATAACTCAAATACGTTTACCTTTTTATTTGTTCTATTTCCTTAGTACTTTTTATGTTTTAGAGTTTTGTTACTATCTTCTATCTTTTAGTTCCTACGCTCATTTCCCTATTTATTTTCAATTGATCCTTTCAGGAATAGGATTGAGTATGTTGTTTAGAATGCCTCCGAAACATACTTTCGCCCTTCTTTTCGGGGTGTTATTGGTCCTATTTGCTTCATTTTCTAAATTAGAAATATTCATTTTTTCAGCAATTGGAAGCGTATTTATCTTGGTTGCCTCCAATAAAGCAAAAATCAACTGGGGCTTTTCCGCATTATGTTTAATACCATTTTTATTTCCTTTAACTCCTGTTTCCTATTTCAGTGATCAACACTTGTATCACGATAAAATCATTTCACAATTCACTACGCGGTTTAGTCAAATTGACATTACGGAATGGAAGGGTGACCGTTGGTTTTACTTTAACCATCGGCCATATTTTTCAACCATTGATTATTCCATGTATTATGAACCGATGGCCCATCTTCCTCTTCGTTTAATAGAAAATCCAGAGAAAATTCTAGTAATAGGTGGAGAAAATGGGATATTAATTCATCAAATCTTGAAACACGAATCAGTGCAATCCGTAACCTTTTTACCCTATGATTCTTCCCTATTCAGAATTGCTAGTACGGAATCTGAATTTTTAACTATTAATCATTCTATATTTGATAACGAAAAAATTAAAGTGATCTCCAATTCTATTTTTGACTACCTAGCTTTTGAAAATACTTCATTCGATCTCATTTATATTGATTTGCCAGACCCATCCTCGATTGAAACTAGTCAGTATTTTTCCAAAGAATTTTATCAGCTTCTAAAAAACCACCTTACACCCGACGGTATCTTCATTACACAATCAATGTCGCCATACCTCACACCAAACTCATTTCAAACGATAAAAAATACGATTATCTCCGCCGGGTTTCAGATACAACCCATGCATAATCAAATCCCAACCATAGGCGAATGGAGTTGGGTGATGGGTGCATTAGATTCCATCAAGTTCTCCGATTTTCAATTTGAAAAAGCCGAGCAATTGAACACAAAATGGCTAACCCCTGAATCGACCCGGCTTTTATTGAGTTTTGGGAAATCACCCAACAGTGACTATGCCATAAATACCATAGATTCCGCCATCCTCTTTAAACTAAATATCAATGAAACCGCTTTCCATTAGTTTTATACTATATATTTTAATCATTCAAGGATGTAATTCATCTATAAAATCTGCCTTTTCTAATGAATCTGGTATAATGATTACGGGAGTCGCACAGGATGCTGGTTATCCTCAATTAGACTGTGAAAAAGACTGTTGTAAATCTTTGACAACCAAACAAAAAATGGTTTCGTCTGCAGCCTTAATCGACTCGAAAAACAAACAATTTTATTTATTAGATGCCACTCCAGACTTGCCTTTACAGATCAAAATGGTTAAAGATCAAACTGGTTATTCCCTTGGTGGGATTTTACTTACTCACGCACATATTGGTCATTATTCAGGCCTCATGTATTTGGGGCGCGAATCTGTTAATGCTTCGAAAGTAAAAGTGTATGCCATGCCGCGAATGAAAGAATTTTTGGCGGAAAATGGTCCCTGGGAAATGCTTGTATCTTTGAAAAACATTGAGATTGTTTCGCTACGTGCTGATAGCACATTTCAATTGAGTCCTTCCTTTCTCATTCAACCCAAAAAAGTTCCTCATCGCGACGAATATAGTGAAACAGTCGGCTTTTGGATAACAGGGCCCAATAAAAATGCCTTATACCTACCCGACATCGATAAATGGGAAAAATGGACTGAAGACGTGCGCTTATTAATTCCCCGATTAGACTACGCCTATTTAGACGGTTCTTTCTTTATGGAAAATGAGCTTCCGGGAAGGAATATGAATGAAATACCACACCCATTTGTAATCGAAAGTATTGAATATTTTTCAAGCCTTTCAACCACAGATAAAGAAAAAATCAGGTTTATTCATTTTAACCATACCAATGACTTATTGAGGGCGGAAAGCAAAGCAAAAGCAAATCTGAATACTTTTGGTTTTAATATCGCAGAAGAAGGCGAATTTAAAGCCCTTTAAATGAACAACGCATACTATTTACCATATTCAACCGTTATATAGACCATGAAAAACATTATCTACGTATCATTTTTGGCTATTTTATTTTTCAACGTTCACCAATCCAAGGCTCAAACCGCTAATTCCAGAGGAATTATAGAAGCTCCGGAAGAAATAATTACAATACAAGGCGCTGAATCAACGGATTATAGTAAAAAAGCATATAAACAATCGTTTCGGTATAAGTATTATAAACATCATGCTGAGTTAGTAGAAGATTATTATAAACGCAAAGAGCAGGTTAAAAAAGACCGCATAAAAATGGAGCGCAAAATGAGACAGCCAAAGTACAGCGACCCCTCCTATTTTGGACATAAGCGGAAACCCAAAAAACACGCAGCAGGAAAAATCAAACCTTGTGAAGAGTGTGGAATAAGTCACTAAATTAAAGGTTGAAAATAATAGCCTTGTAATTTGGAATTTGATGATTAAAAATTTACAAGGTAAGCCCAATTCCCCTGCCCACAGTTCAAAAAACGCATTTTTTATAACAATGTCAAAAAGTAGGATAAAACTAAATACTTATTTTTTTTAAACGTTTATAGCTGTTTTATATGATGGGATTTTTAATTGAATTAACTAAATTGCCATAGGGGGCTCGGGGGCTTGCCCAGGTCATAAAGCTCTTCGAATTACAAAA
>JAHEMU010000363.1:1868-3127 GCA_024643485.1 Cytophagales bacterium | reverse complement strand
GCTCCCTATCACCACTCAGCAGGAATTTAATCAACATTTTTTCAATTATTATACGTCATTTCCCTCTGAATTAATGGATCAATTATCGCCAACTTTTAATGGGGAAAACTACGAGGTAAAATTACGACTCAACTATTCAAAAACAGGGGTGCAATCCGTAGATTTTTTTAATCAAATGGCAGACTCTTTAATTTACACTACTGGAATAGCAACATTTCAATCAGAAAAGGATCCTATCGAATTTAAGCCATTATCGGGTGTTATTGATTCGTATCTTTATGAAGGTGAAATACTAAATACCATTAATGAGCCATTGGAAGCTACAAAGTCTGAAGGGTTCCCCATAGATCGGATCCAATTAAATCTGACAGAAGAAATTCCAATCAATTATCAGCTAAACAAAAACATAAGAACCTATCGGGAATTTAACTATATGCAATTTGTTGAAAATCAAATTGAAGACGGTAGCTTGGCTATTTATAACCCTTTCGACAAATCACAGCGCTTAAGCGATGAAGAATTGTTGGAAAGAAGACTGTTATATGAAATACCATTCGTCCATCCATTCGATGAATACGTAATTTACTATTGGGGCGACCAAGTCAGTTATCAGGGACGTGAATATGAGTGCATCGATGAATGCTCTGGCGTTTTTGATCCTGAACAATGGTTCGTCGTTTCTCCATTAAATCCATATATCTCCATTTCTTCATTAATTCCCGGACAATTAAACCGTATTATTGAATTCAACAAAAATGGGGATTTTCTGAATCAACAAATCGCAGGAATTACCTTACTTCTCGATGAAGGGCCTGACGGAATGCCAACCCATGTTGGATTTATCAATTGGAAGGATTGGATAAATACCTTAAAGGCCTATGAACATAGGTATTTTTATGATAGCTTAAATCATCAAATTAGTAGTCTTGATGCTTATTTCCTATCTGATCAACTGATTTCATTCCCCACATTTGGGAAACTTCAGATTCCAACGGCATCAAGGGAAAATACTACTCCAACAGAAGAAAATATAACCAAAACAATATTCACCAATTCATCAATAACTGTATTTGAAAAAAACACTGATTCTGAATTAATGATTGAAAAACTCGTTGCATCTAACAATTCAGATTTTTCAAAAAACTATATAGGAAGGAATCATAAAGTTTCCTCATTGAAAGATTCCTCAGCGATAGAAGAATTTGAGTATTTCCAAATGGAATGGAAATTTGATGACCCTGAAAATGTCACATTTACCC
>JAHEMU010000363.1:0-1858 GCA_024643485.1 Cytophagales bacterium | reverse complement strand
TTAATCTTGTGACTTACAATCAAACTGAGCTGAATCAAACCGGTAAATTATTATCGAGTAAACCCGAATGGATCGGTTATAGGATAAATCTGGAATCACGTGGTTTTTATAACTTCTTTGATATCTTAATTCCCTATGATGACTTTACTTTGAACATCGACAAAAAAGAACTTAAAAAGTTGAAAAAACTTCCCGTAATAAAAACTGAAAAATCAGGTGAGATTTTAAAGAAGAAATAACACTTACGTTTCTACTAAACAATTTGAAATGATGAAATATTTAGTTTTCACCACCATTTTCTTGTCCTTTTATCTATCCGGATGCAAGGATCGTCCTGAAAAAATCTATAAACTCAACGCTGAGCAGCAATATTTCATGAAAATTGCCTTAGGATCTGAATTTGGTGGTGGAAATGAAGTGCTCAAAAAATGGGGAAATGATATCAATATTTTTGTGAATCATGATTCTCAAACGGAGTTATTAATGGAATTGGATCAAATTCTTTCGGAATTAAATGCGTTAAGCAGTACCATAACTTTCAATATAGTTCCCACCATTGAAGAGGCTAACTTTGTCATTTTTCTCACCGACGCAAATACCTATGGTGCTTATGAAACAAGTACACAACCCTACTTGGATGGCAATTGGGGAATGGTATGGATCTATTGGAATGGTGCTAACGAAATTTATAAAGGCAGTATGTATGTGGATATTGTCCGCAATACAGACCTCAACTGTATGAAGCACCTTCTTCGCGAAGAATTGACACAAGGTTTGGGCCTTTTGAACGACTCGTATGATTACGAGGCTAGTATTTTCTACCAAGGATGGACCTGCACGCCATCTTATGCCGAAATTGATAAGGCCATCATTTCCATGCAGCTAGGCACAAAAACGATGGCTGGAATGGATTATGATGATCTTTTTAACCTCTTCGCACAAGAATCCATCTAATAAACTCTTTTTATCATTAGAATTGACCATCGATATAAAACACCTCTTCATTTTTTCTAATGAAGGTTATTTTGCTTTAAATAAAAACATTATGAAGACCCTATTTACCCTTATTTTTTCTTTCTCAATTCTGCATTCCTTCGCACAAACAGAAATTAATGTTAAAGTTGAGAATGGCTATAAAAAACAAGTGGAGAAGTACACCAAAAACAAAAAGGTACAGCAAGCTTTTTCCTATATCGAACAAATCGATTCAGAAACCATCGATGATCTTATTGAATTAACCGAAATTCCTGCACCCCCATTTATGGAAGAACAACGAGGAAAGCGATATGCTGAAATGTTGACTGCGGCAGGTGCCGACAGCGTGTGGATTGATGAAGTGGGTAATGTCCTAGCACTTCGAAAAGGAAAAGGAAACGGAAGGACCATTGCGTTAGATGCTCATTTGGATACCGTATTCCCCGAAGGAACGGACGTGAAAGTGACCTCAAAAGGTGATACCCTTTTTGCTCCGGGAATTGGAGACGACACCAAAGGATTAGCCAATGTTATTGCCGTTTTGAAAGCCTTGGAAAAAGCAGGAATTGAAACTGCTTCTGATGTTGTTTTTGTTGGAAGTGTAGGCGAGGAAGGTCTGGGCGATCTGAGAGGAATGAAGCATATCTTCGAGAAAAACAATCCCAAGTTCGATTCCTGGATTGCCATTGACGGAGGTGAAATAGGCCGAGTAAATAATCAAGGCTTGGGTTCTGTTCGTTACAAAGTTACGTTTAAAGGTCCTGGAGGGCATTCTTGGGGAGCATTTGGGTTAGGAAATCCACACCATGCTGCGGCATTGGCCATTGCATCATTTGATAAAGAAGCAGGCGAATTCACTTCGGAAGGTCCGCGAACCAGCTAT
>JAHEMU010000362.1 GCA_024643485.1 Cytophagales bacterium | reverse complement strand
ACTACGTCCGTAGCCTTGGCTTTTGGCTATTTAAGAAAATTAACGGATCAAATTCTATATTATATTAATGATAGAGAATCAGAAGGATATGGAATATCAAATCAAGGAATCGATTTTGCAATCGAACAAAAAGTGCAGTTAATAATTTCGCTCGATTGTGGAATAAAGGCTGGAAAATTGATTGATAGAGCCAATCAAAATAAAATTGATTTTATAGTTTGTGATCACCACACGGTAGGCGATACCATCCCGAATGCATTAGCGGTGCTCGACCCAAAACGTCGAGATTGCAACTATCCTTTTAAAGAACTTTCAGGATGTGGAATTGGCTTTAAATTACTTCAAGCTTTTGAACAAAATTCCGGAGAAGACCATGACTTGTTGGAATTTCTAGATTTGGTTTCTGTAAGTATTGCAGCAGATATTGTTCCGTTGAATGGAGAAAATCGAACGCTATGTTATTTTGGTTTACAGAAGCTAAATGACCGTAATCGTCCGGGTTTACGAGCACTGATAGAAATTAGTGGTAGAAGAAAGATGGACATTACTGGTATATTATTTGGCATTGCCCCAAGAATCAATGCAGCAGGCAGAATTGGACATGCCCACGAAGCGCTGGAGTTATTACTCAGCGAAACACAAGAGGCTGCGACAAAATTGGCCGAAAATGTAAATGAAAAAAATACTGAACGAAGAGATTTTGATTCAAGCATAACGGAAGAAGCCCTACAAATGATCGAGCAAAATGGAGCTTATAAAAAATCTACCGTTTTGTTTAAAGAGGATTGGCACAAAGGAGTTGTTGGAATTGTAGCAAGTAGATGTATTGAACACTATTATCGGCCCACCATCATACTAACAGAATCAAATGGGTTAGCAACAGGCTCCGCCCGATCGGTTCAAGGGTTTAATATTTACCAAGCCATTGAAAAATGTGAGCATTTGCTGGAAAAATTTGGGGGCCATAATTTTGCTGCTGGTTTAAGTTTATCCGTCGATAAAGTTTCGGAATTTGCATGGATATTCGAAGAAGTAGTAGAAAATACAATTTCAGAAGATTCCTTGACACCCTTTATAGAAATACATGGAGAACTGGATTTCGACCAAATTACAACTAATTTTAAAAGTGTAATTGAACAAATGGAACCTTTTGGACCTGAAAATCCAGCCCCTGTTTTTATGGCTAGGAATGTATATTGGAAACACAGACCAAGAATATTGAAGGAGAAACATTTGAAATTTTCTGCAATTCAGGAAGGAAATAGTACGATATTTGATGTGATAGGGTTTGGATTAGCTGACCGACTGGAGGAAATTAGCACAAATCCGGGGATGAGTATTGCATTTTCAGTAGAAACTAATGAATATTTGGGTGTAAAAACCATTCAGTTACGACTTCGAGATATTAAAACAGAGCATCATGGCGCTTAGAGCAGAGGGATTAGTAAAACTTTATAAAAAGAGAAAGGTAGTTAGCGATATTTCAATCGAAGTAAAGCAGGGAGAAATTGTAGGTTTATTAGGGCCAAACGGTGCCGGAAAAACCACTTCCTTTTATATGATCGTTGGGTTAATAAAACCTAATGAAGGAAGTATTTACCTGGATCAAGACGATATTACTGATTTACCTATGTTCAAAAGAGCAAAAAAGGGAATAGGATATTTGGCTCAGGAACCTTCTGTTTTTAGAAAATTAACTGTTGAGGAAAATATCCTAGCTATTCTAGAAATGCGTGGCCTGCCTAGACAGGAACAAAAGGAACGTATGGAACAACTTTTGGAAGAGTTTAGCCTTACACATGTGCGTAAGAATTTAGGTATGGTACTTTCCGGAGGAGAACGAAGAAGAACAGAGATTGCAAGAGCTCTAGCGGTAAGCCCTCGATTTGTTTTATTGGACGAACCTTTTGCTGGAGTAGATCCTATTGCGGTGGAGGAAATTCAATCCATTGTTGCAAAATTAAAGGAGAAAGACATTGGTATTCTAATTACCGACCATAATGTTAATGAAACCCTTTCCATCACCGACCGCGCCTATTTAATGTTTGAAGGGAAGTTGTTAAAATCGGGAACGGCTGAAGAATTAGCTGCCGATGAAATGGTGAGAAAAGTTTACTTGGGTCAACATTTTGAGCTCAAACGAAAAATATAGTCAATTAATACTCCTTATTTTCATTCTATAAAATCTAAAATCATTAAATTAAGGTGATAAAGAAAGGGCCTGTGAAAATAATTAATTCTATACTGAATTGGGCGTTAAAAAAACGCATTCATCAAATCGAATTATTTCTTAAGTATCCAAATGAAGTTCAGGAAGAACTTTTTAAATCGTTAGTGAGAAAAGGGAGAGATACCGAATTTGGAAAAAAATACGGTTTTGAGGATATAAACTCTGTTTCAGAGTTTAATAACCGAGTACCCGTTCATACTTATGAAGAGTTATTTCCTTATGTGGACCGATTGATGAAAGGGGAACAGGGGTTACTTTGGCCTACAGAAGTTAAATGGTTCGCGAAATCCTCCGGCACTACCAATGCGAGAAGTAAATTTATTCCCGTAACCAATGATGCATTGGAAGATTGTCACTTTAAAGCTGGAAAAGACATGCTTTCACTATGGGTGAATAATTATCCGGAAACAAAAATATTTCAGGGAAAAGGGCTCGCAATTGGTGGTTCGCACCAAATTAATGAATTTGATCCTTCCTCAAGTAGTTATTATGGTGATGTGTCGGCGGTTATTATGCAAAATTTACCAGTTTGGGCTCAATTCATCAGAACACCAAGTCTGGAAGTGGCTCTAATGGATAAATGGGAAGAAAAAATTGAAAAAATGGCGCTAGCCACTTCCACCCAAAATGTTACTAGCCTTACCGGTGTTCCAACCTGGACGATTTTTT
Organism: Cytophagales bacterium; assembly: GCA_024643485.1. Classification (GTDB taxonomy): domain Bacteria; phylum Bacteroidota; class Bacteroidia; order Cytophagales; family Cyclobacteriaceae; genus JAHEMU01. Next base: position 237 of record JAHEMU010000362.1, on the reverse strand, counting down.
TAATTAAACACATTGTTGAGCTAACGGGCAAAAAGAATATTCTTGAAGTATGGCCAAATTTGGAAGCTTTTTTCCACGGGGCAGTAGCTTTCGGACCATACCGAAAGTTATTTAAAGAGTTAATCCCCTCCGATCAAATGAATTATATGGAAACGTGTAACGCTTCTGAGGGATTCTTTGGACTTCAAGATCAAACCAATAGTGAGGATCTTTTATTGATGCTAGACTATGGTATTT
>JAHEMU010000361.1 GCA_024643485.1 Cytophagales bacterium | reverse complement strand
ATATATAACTGATCCAATGCAATGAAGGCAATCTTACTCCTATCTGGTGAGGGCACTGCATCTCGAATTTGCTTTACAATGAATTCTTCTGAGTCTTCGATCGGATAATCAAATTCTACCAATGGGCCTAATTCAATTTTGGATGCGATGGAAAAAGGTATCTCGGTGGCAAGGCCGCCATTTACAGGAATATTCCAAATTTTTCCACCATAGGTTGCGATGATATTTTTACTGTCTGGAGTAAAAGTCATTCCCGGTAGTACATCGCGCGTAGCTCTCGACTCTTGATCATCATGTTGAACAGGATAAGCAAGCCATTTTTCATTTCCTGAAGCTAGATTTTTAATTACTAACCCCGTTTCACCATCAAATCGGGTTCCAAAAACCAACCATTGATTGTCGGGAGACAAGGTAGGTCTAATCGCTGAACCTTGTCGAAAGGTGATTTGTTCTCTTGTGCCTTTTTCTCTATCGTATTTTGAAATTTGATATTGTGGAAAGATCGCATTGTATTGCCAATCACCGGTGCGTTCTGCAAACCAAATGTAGCGGTTGTCTGAATTAAACGCAGCACCTGTCATTTTTAATGATTCAGGTTCTTCCATTAATTTTACTCCCGAACCTCCGTCTACATGATATAACCAAAGTTTTAAAGTGCCGGATCGAAATCCCGCTTTAGAAGCAACGATATATTTACCATCTGGCGACCATTCCGGCGATTGATACCGGTCGGTTTTGCCTTTTGTAAGCTCGGTTTCTTCACCCGTTCCTAAATCTTTTATCCAAATCCCTTCTCCACCATTTTTATCAGAAGTATAAACAATTCGTTTTCCATCCGGGCTATACCGCGGTTGTCCATCGAATTGCATACCACTTGTTAGTTGTTTTGCCTCTCCTCCGGTACTTGCCATGGTATAGAGGTCACCTAGAAAATCAAAAACAAGTTGCTTTCCATCCGGACTTAAATCAATCGACATCCATGAAGCTTCATTGGTGCTAATTTCAAAGGTACGTCCAGGTTCTAAAGGTAATCCTTGATTTTTTTTGTCTTTTGTTTGGCTAAAACTAGACGGCAAACAAATTGCCAACAAGGAAATTGTGAGTAAGTTTTTTATATACATAACGATTCAATTTGACTAAATCTAATCAAATACGATTAAAAAAGGCTTACCATTGGTGTAAAAACTAATGGTTGTATTCATGGTGTTGGGTTGGATTAAAAAGTTTGAATACGGAATTTAGACTTGTTGCCTTTAATCATTATCTTCAAATTAAAATTATTAATGATGAACTTTATTTCACATCCTGCTTTTCGAATCGCTTTTTATTTAGTGTTGATCGTCTCATTTTCAAAATGTCAAGCACCTAAATTAGAAGCAGACACCATCATTACAAATGCGAAAATTTTTCAATCAGATATAGCCCCGTTTGCAACCACCTTAATTATTAAAGATGGAAAAATATTGGAGATTGGGGAAGCAGGGTTGAAGGATAAATATACCTCAGGAAATATCTTGGATATGGGAGGAAGAGTCATTCTTCCAGGGTTTATTGATACACATGTTCACTTGATGTCTGGGGCGAATAATTTGCTTTCTGTTCAATTGCGGGATGCAAAGACCCAGGAGGAATTTATCAATAGAATAGGTGAGTATGCTAAAACACTACCCGAGGGTGAATGGATTATTGGTGGAGATTGGGACCATGAAAATTGGGGTGGAGAATGGCCACAGTCGCAATGGATTGATTCCATTTCAATGAAAAACCCAGTATGGATAAATCGACTAGATGGCCACATGTCGCTTGCGAATTCTTTGGCAATGGAGTTAGCAGGAATAAGTAAATGGGAAGCCGTAGTGGGCGGCGAAATGGTAAGGGATCGACGAGGAAAACTCACTGGATTATTTCGCGATAATGCTATGTCGAAAATTGAACAATCTGTTCCAATACCAAGCCGAGAAGTAGAAATGAAGCAATTAAAAAATGCACTAACCTATCTCAATTCGCACGGTGTAACAACAGTTCACGACATGGGATTGCTTCGAAATTTGGAGTTATATGAACAGGCCCGTAAAGATTCAATGCTTTCAGTGCGTATTTATAGCTTTTTACCATTGGGAGATGTGATGGCAGCAAATGAAAAGCGAAATACCTTTATACAGGATGAATTTTTGAAAATGGGTGGTTTAAAAGGATTTGTGGATGGATCTTTGGGTTCGCATACTGCCGCGTTTTTTAAGCCTTTTACAGATAGTCCGTCAGATTCTGGATTTTTTATAACTCCACCAAAAGTCTTGGAATCTTCAATAAGATTGGCGGATAGCTTACACTTTCAACTAGCAATACATGCAATTGGGACTAAAGCGAATCATACCATTTTAAATATTTTTGAGACCTTAGATTCATCAAATAAGGATAGAAGATTAAGAATTGAGCATGCTCAACATTTAATACCACAAGATTTTAATAGGTTCGCTGAGTTGAATGTGATTCCATCCATGCAGCCCTACCACGCAATTGATGACGGTCGATGGGCCGAGAAGGTGATTGGACCAGAAAGAGCCAAAGGCACCTATGCATTTAATAGTTTGTTACAAGCAGAGTCCAAACTCGCATTTGGAAGTGATTGGTTTGTTGCACCTGCCATTCCAATCATGGGTATTTATGCGGCAGTGACAAGAAGGACGTTAGATGGCGCTCATCCGGAAGGATGGGTGCCTAGCCAAAAGATAACTTTAGAAGAAGCGATCAAATGTTATACCATCAATGGGGCTTATGCAGGCTTTGATGAAATGAATAAAGGTTCGTTAGAAACAGGTAAATTTGCAGACTTCGTCATATTAAGTCAAGATATATTTAACATCGAATCGTATAAAATAAAAGAGGTCCAAATTGACCAAACCTGGGTGGATGGTAAAATGGTTTTCAAAAGAGAGTAGGTTAAATAAGGAAAGACGTGGATTCCCCCATTCCTAAATTTACATCATCTCAATTTTTTTTGTAACCTGGTCCATAAACCGCGCGGCCGGGAAATTTTCCTGTATGTGTGCCTTGGCTCACCACTTGTTGTCCGTTTACAAACACGTGAACCATTCCTTCTGCAAGCTGATGTGGTTGGTCAAATGTAGCTTTATCGGTAATTGTATTG
>JAHEMU010000360.1 GCA_024643485.1 Cytophagales bacterium | reverse complement strand
TCTAAAACAGAAATTTTACTCATTCATCAACATACTTGGGCTTACAGTGGGCCTTACTTGCAGTACCCTAATCATCATGTACATCAATGATGAATTAGGCTATGACCGTTTTCATCACGATTATGAACAAGTGTATCGAATGGGTATTTCTGGAAAATTAGCCGGACAAACATTCGATGCGGTTCGTGCTTGTGCCCCAATGGCTGCTACCATTGCCGAAGAATTTCCGGAGGTAGAAAGTTCAATTCGCCTGTATATGTGGGAAGGTACTGCTATTCAATACGAAGACAGAGCATTTGCAGAAAAATCATTCTTATTAGCAGACAGTAATTTCTTTGATTTTTTCGATTTTAACTTATTAGAAGGTGATCCAACAACCGCATTAAAAGGCCCCAATAAATTAGTTTTAAGCGAAAGTGCTGCCATAAAATATTTCGATTGGCAAGGACCAGGAGACAATTCGCCTGTAGGAAAGATTGTGTATGTCGGCAATGGTGGAAAAACGGTTGAGGTAAGTGGAATTGTAGAAAATTCACCTGAAAATTCTCATATACCTTATGACGTCATATTATCTTTAATTTCTTATGGCGACAGTAAAAATCAAACTTGGTCTTCCGCCAATTATTATACTTACTTTCGATTAAAGCCAGGAGCCTCTATTGAAGAAACTCAAATAAAATTGGATGGGTTGGTTGACAAATATGTCAGTCCTGAAATTGAGCAATTCCTTCAAAAATCGATCAGTCAGCTACGAGAACAAGGTGATTACTATTCCTATTTTGTTCAACCATTGGCGGATATTCACTTGAATTCAAATTATATGGGAGAATTCAAGCCAAATGGCAATATCACCTACTTATATATTTTTGGCGCAGTTGCCTTAATTATTATTCTATTAGCTAGCATTAACTTTATGAATCTTTCCACTGCACGATCTGCAGGGAGAGCGAAGGAAGTGGGAATTCGAAAAACGGTGGGGGCTTCTCGTTCTATGCTTTCCAATCAATTTTTGGTAGAATCGGTGCTCTATGCGATCATTTCAGTTATTCCTACTATCATTTTGGTCTATTTATTTCTTACCCCCTTTAACAATGTTTCGGGTAAAAATTTAAGTTACGACATCTTTTTACAGCCTTGGTTATACATCGGTTTGTTCCTATTGGCACTTATTGTCGGTGTTTTTGCAGGAACTTATCCAGCATTTTATCTCACCAGCTTTAATCCTGTAGACGTACTAAAAGGTAAGGTTCGAACGGGTATGAAAGGAAAAGGTATTCGCAGTATTTTGGTTGTATTTCAATTTTCCATTTCCATTATTCTTATCATTTGTACCCTAATTGTATATCAGCAATTACAGTTGATGCAAAACCGCAATTTGGGATTTGACAAAGAAAATATTCTTGTCATTGATAATGCGCGAAAACTAGGTAATCAAGCGATAAGTTTTCGGGATGACTTAATCAAATATGATGAAGTGGTAAACGCAAGTATTTCAGAAAATGTGCCTCCTCATATCGACAATAATACGGTATTTAGACCCGAAGGAAGTGAAGATGATCACTTAATGTTTTTGTATGGCGCCGATAACAATCACCTGAGCACGTATGGATATGAGTTGATTGAAGGTAGGTATTTTGATGAAAAATATGGAAATGACTCCCTTTCTCTCATTTTAAATGAAACGGCAATGAAAGCAGCCGAATGGAAAGAAATAGAAGGAAAGCGATTAAAGACCTATTTTGACACCGAAGAGGGGGAAATGCGAAACATTATAGGAGTTGTCCGTAACTTTAATTTCATGTCGATGAAAGAAAATATTCGACCCTTGGTATTTAGTAAGTCTGAAAATGGAAACTTTTTGAGTATTCGACTTTCTAAGGGAAATGTAGCGGAAAAAGTTAAATTTATTGAATCAAAATGGAAGGAAATCACCGATAATGCGCCGTTTGAATACTCATTTGTTGACCAAGAGTTTGATGAATTATTTCACACGGAGAAACAGCTAGGAACTTTGGCAGTAATTTTTACAGGATTGGCCATTTTCGTTGCCTGCTTAGGTCTGTTTGGTTTGGCCACGTTTATGTCGGAACAACGGGCAAAAGAAATTGGGATAAGAAAGGTAATGGGCTCTTCTTCACAAAAAATAGTTTTTTTACTTACCAAAGAGTTCACAAAATTGGTATTGATTTCTTTTATAATAGCCGTTCCATGTAGTTATATGGCCATGGATTGGTGGTTAACCAGTTTCGTTTTTAAAATTGATATTGGAATAATGGCATTTATAATTGGCGGTGCAGGAGCCCTTGCTGTAAGTTGGATTACTGTAGGTTTCCAATCCTTTAGGGCAGCCAATCAGAATCCAGTTACCTCCCTTCGGAGCGAATAATTAAATTTTGATCTAATAAAAAAGTCCCCTTTAAAGAGGACTTTTTTATTAGATCAAATACTGAAACAGGTGTGGTTTTTCGTTGATATATTCGCCGAAAAAATGCCGTTGTTTCATACGATCGATTAAAGGTTGTAGATCATCTTTTGATTTTAATTCAATCCCTACCAACGCAGGTCCAGATTCTCTATTGGTCTTTTTATGATATTCGAAATGCACGATGTCATCTGAATCGCTAAGTACCTCTTCCACAAATTCTTTAAGAGCACCTGCCCGTTGTGGAAATTTAACAATAAAGTAATGTTTTAGTCCCTCATAGAGCAAGGATCGTTCTTTGATTTCTTCCGTTCGTGTGATGTCATTATTTGATCCACTCACAATACAAACTACCCGCTTTCCTTGAATCTCGGCCTTTAAATCCTCAAGAGCTGTGATGGTTAATGCCCCTGCGGGTTCTACCACAATTGCATCGTGATTATACAACTTAAGTATTGTTGTGCAAACTCTTCCTTCAGGAACGGTCATCACACGATCTAGCAAATCATTACAAATTTGAAATGTTTTATCTCCCACCTTTTTTACCGCAGCGCCGTCAACAAATTTATCGATATGTTCCAATGCCGTATTTTCACCCATTTCAATGGAGTACTTCATTGCGGGAGCACCTTCCGGCTCGACCCCGATTATCTTAGTTGTAGGACTTAATTGCTTAAAAACAGAAGAAATACCCGCTGCTAGCCCACCGCCACCAATAGGAACAATTAAGTAATCAAT
>JAHEMU010000359.1:499-3165 GCA_024643485.1 Cytophagales bacterium | reverse complement strand
ACCAATCAAGCGAGCTCCACTTTTTACCACATAGGTCTTTGCATGAATCATGTCTTTAGTAGGAATTCCTTCAGTAATACATACAATTACTTTAATTCCAGCTTCAGCAGCTTCCATTATGGCGTCACCGGCAAATGCTGGAGGAACAAAAATAACGCTAACATCAGCACCAGTTTTTGTAACAGCATCTTTAACCGTATTAAAAACCGGACGATCAAGATGTTTTTGACCACCCTTACCTGGAGTTACACCACCAACAACGTTGGTGCCGTATTCAATCATTTGTGTTGCGTGGAAGGTACCTTCAGAACCGGTAAACCCTTGTACAATCACTTTGGAATCTTTATTTACTAAAACGCTCATGTGATTAATATTCAGTGTGTGGCAAAAATAGAATATGAACAGCCAAGAAACAAACGATTTTTAAGGTATGTAATTATTACACGTAATAACCACCTAAATTATATGCGAAAAGGAGATTATTTAGACTGTTTACTTCCTAGAAGGGGCGTAGGTTATTCTTTTAATTTTATTATATTTATTCGTTACAATCTGCCAAATTTCAATCATTTATCAATTCTTGCTTGAATCATGACATCTAGAAGAGCATTTATACAAAAAGCAACCATAGCGGGGAGTAGCATTGCAGCTTTAAATTTTTGGAATATATCAGAGTTAAAGGCAGTTGATCACCCCTCTTCTCAGGAGGATTTTTGGTATCAAGTGCGAAAATCTTTTTATCAATCTCCGCAATTTATCAATCTGGAAAATGGGTATTTCTCCCCACAACCTTTAGAGACCTTACGGGCATTTCAAGGATATCAGAAAATGGTGAATGAACAACCTTCTTTTTATATGCGGACTCGCCAATATGAAGAACGGTTTTTAGTAAAAAAACAATTGGCAGAACTAGCTGGGGTATCTGTCGATGAATTGGTTATTACCAGAAATACTACAGAATCCCTCGACACAGTCATTTTAGGTCTGAAATTGGAAAAAGGTGATGAAGCAATTATGACCGACCAGGATTATCTCAGTATGGTGGAAGCTTTTAGGCAAAAGGCGAAGAGAGAAGGGACTGTAAATAAAATGATTACTCTGCCAAAATGGCCCAAATCAGATGAGGAAGTAGTAAAAGCATATGAAAACGCAATTACTAAAAAGACAAAAGTTATACTAGTAACTCATTTAATAAACATCACTGGTCAGGTATTACCAGTTAGAAAAATCTGCGATATGGCCCATTCTTATGGAGTGGAAGTTATTTGTGACAGCGCACATGCTTTTGCACAACTGGATTTTAAAATTCCAGATTTAGGATGTGATTATTTAGGTACCAGCCTACATAAATGGTTGTGTACTCCCATAGGAGCAGGATTACTTTATGTAAAGAAAGAAAAAATACATAGAGTTTGGCCTCTTTTTGGAGATGATTCATTTGCTGAGGATGATATTCAGAAATTTGAACATATCGGTACGCATCCACCATATACGAATTTAGCCATATCTAATGCCATTGATTTTCACTTAACCATTGGCGCCCAAAGAAAGGAAAAGCGATTAAAGGAATTGAGAAATTACTGGATAGACGGAGTTAAGGATATAAAGGGTGTTACTTTTAATATGCCATTAGAAGATAGTAGGGCATCAGCGATCGGAAATATTTCGAAGGAAGGGTATGAACCTAAAGATTTGGCGACTTATTTTTATGAAAAACATCGCATATTCACAGTATCTATTTTCAGAGAAAATGTTAAAGGAGTACGCGTAACGCCCCATTTGTACACCTCGTTTAGGGAATTGGACCAGTTTATTGACGCCGTTAAAAAAGCGTAATTAAGGATAAAAACCTTTATTTATGAATATCGTATGTATGTATATGAGAAATTTAATTCTTTTTTTTCTTGTTTTAGGTTTGTCCTCTTGTGTTCACCTTGGCCCTGTGCATAAAGGTAACGGTGAAATTGTTACTAAAACCTATCATTTGGATTCCTTTGACAAAGTTCGTCTAGAGGGAAATTTTAAAGTGAGCTTCGAAAAAACGGAAAGTGAGTCTTTATTTATTGAAATAGATGAAAACCTGCTTGAGCATGTAGAAGTGGATGTTAAAGGAAATACACTTGTTGTAGAATCACACGAAACCCTGTTGAGTAAGGATGGAATAAAACTAGTTATAGGATATAGAGATATAGAGGAGATCGAAATCTCTGGAGCTTGCGCAATTTCTGCCCAAGAAAGCATTACTTCAAACTTTTTAAAAATGAATTTAGCGGGTGCAGGTGCGGTTGATTTAGATTTGGATGTTAAAGAGCTTGAAATTTCCATCAGTGGAGCTGGAGCAATAAATCTGTCTGGAAATGTTAGGGATTTAGATATTGAAATGAGCGGAGCAGGGGGATTGAGTGCATTTAATTTAGTTTCAAAAACCTGTAAAGTTGAAATTAGCGGAATTGGTAGTGCTGATGTTTTTGTTGAAGAAGAATTGAATGCTTCGATCAGTGGAATGGGTGGAATCAATTATAAAGGAGATCCTGTAGTAGTTAGATCTGATGTTTCTGGTCTTGGTAATGTGGAGAGAATTAATTGAAAAACTTGTATTATATCACATCCAACTCAATAATTCAATTAAATTTTTTTCTTTTGTATAGTATATTTACATTTGCTAT
>JAHEMU010000359.1:0-489 GCA_024643485.1 Cytophagales bacterium | reverse complement strand
CGTGTGTGAGAATGGATAGATTTACTAAGAAAAATAATCTTTTTACGCTAATTGTTATTGTTTTTATCCTCGCTCTAACTGTAAATACGGATTCGTATGCTCAGATGAATAGGCGACAGATTAAAAAGAATAGCAAGCAAATGCGTAATTTCCGGGGAAAGAAAAACGTCTTTGGAAAAGGACGGGTTTACAATTACGCCGGACTTTCTCTTAATGCTTTGAATTATTTCGGTGATTTGGCGCCTATGCCAAGCCGATTTAGTACAGAATTTAAATACACTGCCCCTTCTGTTGGGTTAGCGTTCGGGCACCGTTTTGGTCCTTTTTACAGTCTTCGAGGCGAATTAAGCTATGGAACCCTAAAAGGGGATGATTTTGAATCGGCAGATCCGTATAATGAAAGTGCTCAATATAGGTATGTGAGAAACTTACAATTCAGAAATAGAATTAAGGAACTTTCTATAACTGTAGTATTCGATTTATACAAAA
>JAHEMU010000358.1 GCA_024643485.1 Cytophagales bacterium | reverse complement strand
CAAATTGGCACCGGAACTGCGCATATTGTCTATCCACCATCCACTTGTAAATTCACTGATCTCCCCTGCATCACGATTGGGGTGCACAGTATTTGGATAAACCCAATCTGTACCTGTCAAGAAGTCAATCGGATTGTTGGGCGTGACCTGGGGTTGAATCAGTTGTTGAAAGGCAGCGGATGCTGTGAGCGTTGAAAACGTTTGAATATCCGATAAACGAGGACCAAATGTTGCTCTGCGAAGCAAATGCGCGGCCTTAGCAGCACCGAGAGGGCCGGAAATAGGGGAGAGAGATGCCATTATAAAATGTTTAATCCTACCGTTATAAAATCAGTAGGTATTTTTAATACTGACGAATTACTTTTCGAATGGTTGTCTGTGCGGTTGTGGAATCAAAATATGGAGGGCAACTAATCACCTTTGATCGCATTGTCTAGGTGTTTCTTAACCAAATTAGTTTTGATTTTTATGTCCAACATATTATTAAAATGGAGATTAGCGATTTTTCCGCGAAAAGCAATCAAGTTTATAAAAGCGAGGTCTTTTTCAGGGTTTTTCAAAATTTCATTGGATGTGTCGTATAGCTTCTGTGATTTTTGCTTTCCAAAGTACACCAGATCAATCATTTTTTGTCCATAAATTTCATCCACAAGCAAGGTATTGTTGTTTTGAATCACTTTTTCCACCCTTTCCAATTCCTTGTAATATTCAATAAGCTCATTCCTCAGTTTATTGTCTTTTAATAGGCTGATATTTCCGGTTGAGATCAAATCATCAAAGGTTGGGTCAATTCGAATAAATGTTTTTCTCGAAGTCAACTTGTTCAATTTTTCGGCAGTCGTGTTGTCAATCAATAATCCGTTTTTACTATGGTATTTATCAAGCAAGTAGTTTGCATTTGCCTCAAAATCTTTTTCATAGGAAAGTTGTAGGTCAATCGACTTAATTTGATTGGTTAAATCCCTTTTAATATTCTGTAAATAATTGTCTTCTTTGGATTTGTCTTTTCTGGTTTGATTCAAATTATTGATTTGTAAAGCGATTAATATCCCAATTACAACTAGGACAATTTCTCCAAGCGCATACTTTAGGTATTTGCTCGTTTTTCCTTCGGAAAGTAGTTTTTTGCGAATTGTTCTAAAGAAATTTACCATATAAGATTAATTATCAGATGTTTGGATAAAGTGTGATTCCGTTTATAAAATCGACAAACCAACTCCAGTTTTCGACGGAATACATGCAAACATGTTGAAAAACAGTGTAAAGGAAAACAGGTAAATAGGTGAATTTCATTTCTCTGTACTTTCTTTCTCGCCAAATTATAAATAGCAATACAATTTCTATAACCAAGTAAGAATAAGTCAAGGACTGATTAAAATTGGAGGCCAAATCGGTATAAAAGAAAATTCTTGTTATCGCGGGTATCAAAGGACCAAATATGGTACAAGCCATAAACCGCGCATGAAGTTTTATGTTTTTTCTAAAATAAATTGCGAGAAAGTAAAGAAGACTAAATCCCAGTAATGTGAAAAAATCAATAAACGCCAGTTTGTAAACAGTGTTTGGCGGATAATACGCTTGGTTGTGCACCATTCGTTTCATCATGAAATATCCAGCAATAACGAGGGTAGGAACAAGAAATAAAGTACTCCAGCCGATGTATCGATGAATTTTCAACTTGTTGATTTTATACAGATAAGGTTGAACGATTAATACAACCATCCATAGTGTGGCACTGATTCCATGAACATGGTGTGCTGGTGAGTTTGCACTTAATTGAAAGAAATAGGATTTTGAAAAGCCCCAAAAAACAACAAGTAATCCTAGCGTCAAATACAAAGAAACATTTTTGTAAAATTTCGATTTCGTCATATCTCTATCATATTTTAGTTAATGATGGATTACCATTTTTATTTGCTATGATTCGTTGTTGGAATCAGCGAATAAAACCAGTTTACTCAAATTTATCATTTCTTTCGGATATCTAAGCTTCTCATTCTGAAAATGTAACGAATGAGCAATCTTTCGTTTAGAGAAGGCTAGAAAGACAATTCCTAATTTAATACCTTTTGCTATGAAAGTAAATTACTCGATTTTTTCCCTTCTTTTGTTTTTGACATTCTTTGGATATGCACAAGACTGCGAATCAACCGTAAAATTGAAATTGAATAATATTTCAAACGGTGGATTTTATAGGGGACAAACCGTTTTATTGACCAGTTTATCGGACAATAAAGTTTATAAAGTAATTTCTGATGCCAAAGGGGAAGCCATTTTTCATTTGCCATGTGACGAGAGATTCTCAGTAAAAATCTCAAATTATGCATCCGAGGATGAGATAAAATCCCCAGCTCGACCCACCGGATCTGCAACTCGGAATTATTCATACGAGGCGGATATGCTGGAAAAGAAAGTCGCTTTTGCTATGAATGATATTGAACGGTTGAATGTAGACAAAGCCATAGCACTTCTTCCGGATACAACTTTTATTGCCCATGGGATGATGCGAGCACCAAGGGATATTAACAATTACACATCTGTAGACATTACGTTGATAGGCCTAAAAAAACAATTTCTTGTCGATGAGGTTATTGTTTTCACGGGTCGGAAAAGAAATATATCATTCAAAGCAAGTACCAATAGTCAAGGCAAGGCTCTCTTTTATTTGCCAAAAGGGGATGTGTACACCGTTAATTTTCAATACCACAGAGATTATCGAATTGAGGAAGTTGAATATTCTAAGGGAACAGCAAAGGTTCGCATTGAAATTTCTTACATGGGAACCGCTGAATATCTCAGACGAAAAAAAGAAGAAGATGAACGATTGAGACTTGAAATGATAGCCGCAACTGCTGCATTTGCTGATGGTGGACAAGAGTATGCAATGGATAAAACCTTGGAAAAGGTATTAAGTAGGAACAAATGGGACGACAAACTTTTGGTAAGTGATGTATCGTCTGAAATGTTTTATTACGCGATGAAATTGGCAGATTATTACAAAGAAAACCGTGAAAAAGGAAAATCGTATCAATTCATTTTGTATTACAACGGTCAAAAGAAAGCTGGCGCAGAATCCGGAAGTGCCATTCATCTTTCCAATCCGAATTATGACGAACTCGTGAGTCAAATCAACTCCGTTCACTCGAAGAATGGACTAAAAAACGCAACA
>JAHEMU010000357.1 GCA_024643485.1 Cytophagales bacterium | reverse complement strand
CTTTCAGGGCTTGCGGCCAGTAAGGACAATCCTAATGCAATTGCGGGAAACGTGCGCAGAGCGCTATCGTATGGGAAGCAACATCCCTACGGATTATTTACGACTGAAAAAAGTGTTAGCGCTATCACCATGGATGACTGCAAGAATTACTATAACACATACTTCAAACCAAACAATGCTTATTTGATTATTGTAGGTGACATTGATTTGAAGACAGCAAAAAATTTATCACAAAAATATTTTGCGAAATGGATAGCAGGTGAAGTTAAAAATCCAACGTATGTACAACCTAAAGAGCCAACTAAAACCTATGTTGCATTAGTGGATCGGGCGGCTTCGGTACAATCCGTTATTAATATTTCTTATCCTGTTGATTTGAAACCAGGAACACAAGATGCGGTGAAGGCGCGCGTAACGAATCAGATTTTGGGCGGAGGATTTTCTTCACGACTAATGCAGAACCTTCGCGAGAAGCATGGTTTTACCTATGGAGCCAGCTCACAACTAAATCCGGACAATCTGATTGGAAGTTTCAATGCATCGGCCAGTGTGCGTAATGAAGTCACCGACAGTTCGGTGTATGAATTTTTATCGGAATTAAAGAGGATTGTAAAGGAGCCGGTGTTGGAAAAAGAATTGATTGCAGCGAAAGCCGAGATCTCGGGGGCTTTTGGGCGCTCACTTGAAAACCCACAAACGATCGCCAACTTTGCGTTGAATACCGCGAAGTATGATCTTCCAAAGGATTACTATAATAATTATTTGAAGTATGTGGATGCCGTTACGCTTGAAGATGTGCAAGCCACAGCGAAAAAATTCATTCACCCCGAAAACGCACACATAGTAGTGGTGGGAAAAGGATCAGAGGTTACTGATAAACTAACTAAATTTGGAGAGGTTAAATACGTTGATATTTATGGTGAAAGTTATGTGCCCGCTAAGGCCTCGGCACTTCCGGTTGGATTGACAGCAGAAAAGGTTATAGCTACATACATCGAAGCATTAGGTGGCGCCAAGAAAATTCAAGAATTGAAAAGCATCAGGTCAATTATGAAAGCTACTATTCAAGGAATGGAATTGACGATGACGAATTCGAAAAAAGTCACTGGAAAAAGTTTAACGGAATTAAGTGTGCAGGGCAACATCATGAATAGAAGTATCACAGATGGAAAAGATGTTGTTGAATTTCAAATGGGCCAAAAATCACCAATCGATGTAGCAGCAAAGGAAAAAAATCTGTTTGAGGCCTACTTTGTTCCGGAAACAATGCTGTCTACTATGAAGGTGAAAGCAATTCTGAAATCCATCGAAAATATGGAAGGGAAGGAAGCGTATGTGGTGGAGTATCAGTTTCCTGCTGGTGAGAAAATCACGAATTATTTTGATAAGGAAACTGGATTGAAAGTTCAAACTATTGAACAGGTGAAGACCCCACAAGGTGAAATTGCAGTTCCAACAAAGTATCAGGATTATAAGGAGGTAAGTGGCGTCAAGTTCCCCCACACTATCTTGGTAAATCAAGGGCAAATGAATTTCAAATTTCAGGTTTCAAGTTTAGAGATAAACCCAACCCTGGATGATGCTATATTTAAAGTTCAATAGATTAATTTAAGTGTATAAAAGAAGGCTGGCCTAAAAACCTGCCTTTTTTAGTCAAAAGTGTAGATTCTGACCAAAATTTGTAATCAATCTTGTAAATCCCAATTATCCTGATCATTTTTGCAACCCTTTAAGAAATTAAGGTTTAAGACACGACTATGAAACGCACATTCCAACCTTCCAGAAAGAAAAGAACCAATAAACACGGTTTTCGCGAGCGCATGGCCTCGGCCAACGGTCGTAGAGTATTGGCTGCACGAAGAAGAAAGGGCAGAAAGAAGCTTACAGTATCTGATGAAGGTACTCCTAAAACTAAATAAATTCCCCCCTTCTCCCTTGGAGAAGGCTTAGGGATGCGGCCTTGGAGACGAGGCTTAATTTTTAATCTTATGGGGAGCTTTACTTTTAAAAAGGCGGAAAGGCTTTCGAAAGAAAAAACTATACAGGAACTCTTTAATAGGGGTTCCTCTTTTTATTTGCACCCATTCAAGGTGGTGTATATGCTTAATCCAGATCAGTCGGTCATCACACCGCAGGTCCTTATTTCTGTATCTAGTCGCAATTTTCCGCGGGCAGTTGATCGTAATTTGATTAAAAGACGAATTCGCGAGGCGTATCGTCTCCAAAAAGAAATCATTCAACACGGATCGAAAAAAGGTGTTTTTGCGTTTCTATACACACCTAAAACAATACTTCCCTTTACCGAGATAAAGAACAAGTTGTTTTTAGTGCTGGAAAAAATTAAGAAATTGGATTTCGATTCTGAGGTTAAAAAGTAATTGAATGAGTAGAAAGATTAAAGTTTTAGGAATTGCCATACTGGTGCTTTGTGCCTTTATAGCCTTTCGCACACCCGGTGAAAAGTATTTCGAAATTGCCAAAAGCCTTGACATTTTTGCCACCTTGTTCAAAGAGGTGAATGCGTATTATGTTGACGATGTAAATCCTAAAAAATTAGTTGAAACCGGGATCAATGAAATGTTGAATCAACTTGACCCATACACAGACTATATTCCTGAAGAAGACCTTGAAGCTTTTAGTATTCTAACTACCGGTCAATATGCCGGAGTAGGCGCATTAATTGGCGTAGTAAACAAAAAAACAGTAATAACAAACCCTTATGTGGGGTTCCCTGCAGAGCGTGTAGGTATTCGCGTAGGTGATGAAATTATTTCTGTAGACGGAAAAAACGTACAGGGCAAATCAACTTCCGAGGTTAGCGCTGTTCTTAAAGGCAAGCCTAATACCGAAGTGGAGGTTGAAGTGAAAAGGTGGGGCCAAAAAGAAAATCTAAAATTTAAATTAGTTCGTGAAAAGATTAAAATAAGTAACATCACGTACTATGGGATGATTGATGCAGAAACAGCCTACATAAAGTTAGATGAATTTACGCCTGGTGCTGGTAAAGAAGTTGAAGAAGCGTTGGTAAAACTTAAAAAGCTAGGAACGAAAAGATTGATCATTGACTTACGCGACAATCCCGGTGGATCTTTATATGAAGCAGTAAATATCGTCAATGCATTTATATCAAAAGGAAAAGAAGTAGTTGCAACCCGCGGCAAGGTGCCGGAGTGG
>JAHEMU010000356.1 GCA_024643485.1 Cytophagales bacterium | reverse complement strand
AGTTTAAGTTTTATACGGAGATTACTTCCTTTTCTTCTGCCGCCGCGACCTCTGCCGCCGCCTCCACCGAAGAAGCTATCAAAGGCTCCACCACCGAAGATATCACCAAATTGAGAGAAGATATCGTCCATGGACATGCCGCCACCGGCACCACCACCACCGCCAAATCCACCACGCATGCCATCATGCCCGAAACGGTCGTACTGTTGTTTCTTTTGGTTATCCGACAATACTTCGTATGCTTCCGCCGCTTCCTTAAATTTTTCTTCCGCCTCTTTATTATCAGGGTTCTTATCCGGATGGAATTTTATTGCCTGTTTTCTGTAGGCTTTTTTAATTTCTTCCGCAGAAGCGTTTTTGCCAACACCCAGTATTTCGTAATAATCTCTTTTTGCCATTATATCAATATTAACTTCCCACTACCACTTTTGCGAAACGGATTACCTTTTCATTCAGGGTGTATCCTTTTTCAACAACATCCACGATCTTCCCTTTTAATTTATCGGTTGGTGCAGGTATTTGTGTAATTGCTTCGTGTAATTCTACGTCAAAATCAGCTCCCTGCCCACATTCCATTTCTTTTAACCCTTTACTGGTCAACACGCGATTGAATTTTTGACGGATCAAATTAAACCCTTCTTTGAGTTGTTTGAAATCAGCTTTTTCATCATTTGCTGACGCGGCTGCGCGATCAAAATCATCCATCACAGGAAGTAATTCAGTTAGCAGCTCAGCGCTAGCAGACCCAATTAAATCCAACTTTTCTTTAGCCGTACGTCGTCTGTAATTTTCAAATTCAGAATATAACCTCAAGTACTTATCCTTCATTTCTGCCACTTCGTCCTTTTCGTCTGCCTTAGCTTCAGAAACTTCTTCAGGCGTATCCGTGGATTCCATAGAATTGCTTTCGGTTTGTTCGGTGCTGTTTTCAACCGTAATTTCCTTTTCAGCTCCGTTTTGTTCCATTTTTACTTCTTTTTTCTTCTTTTTCATACCGCAAAATCGTTCACTTCCCCATAGAGGAATCAATAAGTTTGCCATTTATAAAAGTGTGCCATTTTGACACTTTTACTTATTTAGCAACTTCCAAAGTTTGTCTTTTAGTTGTTCGGTACCTTTTCCTGTTGCGCTCGAAATGAACATCCAATCAATTGGAATATGAATGGTTTTAGCCAAATCTACTAGCATTTCCTCGTCCATCATATCGGCTTTTGTAACGGCTAATATGCGGTCTTTATCAAGCAGTTCAGGATTGTACTTTTCGAGTTCGTTTAAGAGTAGCTGATATTCCAGATTGATGTCATCGGCATCTACTGGAACCATAAATAGCAGCGCGGAGTTTCTTTCGATGTGTCGTAAAAACCGCAATCCAATTCCTTTTCCTTCTGAGGCTCCTTCAATTATTCCGGGGATATCGGCCATCACAAACGAACGATGATCACGATAAGGAACTACCCCTAAGTTTGGAACTAAGGTGGTAAAAGGATAATCAGCTATTTTGGGTTTAGCCTCCGAAATGGAGGAAAGTAGGGTAGACTTACCTGCATTCGGTTGTCCTACTAATCCTACATCAGCGAGTAATTTTAATTCCAATGCTACCCATTCTTCTATACCGGGTTCGCCTGGCTGAGCGTAACGAGGAGCTTGGTTGGTGGATGTTTTGAAATGGTCGTTACCTAATCCTCCTCTACCGCCTGGAGTCAAAACTTTTTCTTCCCCATGTTCGGTTATTTCCAGTTTAACCTCTCCGGTTTCGGAATCTTTAGCGATGGTTCCCAACGGAACTTCAAGAATAATATCTTCTCCTGATAATCCTGAACGACGATTTCCTTCACCAGGCATTCCATTATCAGCAATTACATGCTTTCTATAACGCAAATGAAGTAAAGTCCATAACTGCTCGTTTCCACGCAAGATGATGCTTCCTCCTTTACCACCATCACCACCGTCTGGCCCACCTTTCGGTATGAATTTTTCACGGCGAAAGTGTGCCGCACCGGGTCCGCCGGCGCCGCTTCTACAGCAAAGTTTTAAATGATCGATGAAGTTATCGGATGCCATGGTTGTTATAGTTGGTCAATTTCTGAACAGATTAACCCATGAATACCCTGGATATCACCTAGCCCTTTGATCGCTTTATGTTTTCCCTGTGCCTCATAAAATGAAATAACAGGTTGTGTTTCTGAATAATATACTCGAATACGGTTGTTGATCTTTTCTGGATCCTGATCATCGGCACGACCACTGGTTTTTGCTCGCTCAGTTAGTCTGGCCCGAAGTTCATCGTCAGCCACTTCAAGAGATAACATCGCTGAAATGGGATGGCCAATTTTCGTCATCACGACATCTAGCGCTTTTGCTTGCGCAACTGTTCTTGGAAATCCGTCGAGAATAAATCCCTTTACATCTCCAGATTCCTTAATTTTGCTTTCTACCATTCCGATTACTACTTCATCAGGAACTAGGTTTCCAGCATCTATATATGATCTAGCTTTAAGTCCTAATTCTGTGTTTTCAGACATATTTTTTCTGAACAAATCACCAGTACTGATATGAGTAAGTTGGTATTTTTTAATTAGTAATTCACTTTGGGTCCCTTTCCCTGCGCCAGGAGGTCCAAATAAGACAATATTTAACATAAAATTCTGAAATTTTGAAATCGGTTGCAATTTACAACTCTTTCATTAGAAATTGGTATAATTCAATCATTGCTTTAATATCTGCCAGATGAACAGTTTCGTTTGGAGAGTGGACCTCATCTTCAGGTGCACCTATAAAACACCAATCGACCGAATAGGGGGCCTGTTGTATTTCTCTACCATCACTCGACCCCGAGCCCTCCACTTCGATTTGAAAAGGAACCCCGGATTTCTCCGCCAAAGCTACAATTCGATCAATGAATGCTTTTCTAGGTAAGTTTTTGTCACGCATGGAAACAACTACACCTTCGCCAGGGAATACTCCATCCGTTACCCAGGTGATATCAGCTACCAGTGCTTGGCGAACACCATGTTCTTCGACACAATATTTAATTAGATAAGGGACGCTACCACCACCATGTTCTTCCCAAGTAGAAAAAACAATGATGCCATTCTCTAAAGTTTCTGCGACTTTCAGAGCACTAAATACGCCTAATCTATTATCCATATAACCAGAAGAAACCAAATCGCCTTTAACT
>JAHEMU010000355.1 GCA_024643485.1 Cytophagales bacterium | reverse complement strand
GCTAATACTTTTAAGATTAGTAAGGGATTTTTGTTATTTAAATTATATATAATATTTATTTATTCCTAATTTTTGAAAAGAACTGCTGCATAAGATCTATTGCTTCATCTGCCATCACCCCCTTTTTAATGATTGTTTTCGGATGTGCTAGGGAGTCCTGCTTGAAAGAAAACCCTCGTTTTTCATCACTAGCACCATAAACTATACCTTTCAACTGTGACCAATAAGTAGCCCCAATACACATCACACAAGGTTCTAGTGTCACATACAGCGTACATTGATCTAAATATTTACTCCCTATATGATTGGAAGCGGCGGTTAACGCGAGCATTTCTGCATGTGCGGTACTGTCGTTCAACCTTTCTGTTTGATTATACGCCCGCGCCACAATTTGATTATTACATACCACGACTGCCCCCACTGGCACCTCCCCTTCAGCCAAGGCTCGCTTTGCTTCCACTAGCGCTTGCTTCATGAAATAATCCTCTGTGTATACTTCTAGCATTAAAATTTTCCAATTTTAACAGTTGCAAAAATCTCTTGAACCCTCGATTGATATTTTTCCATATCTCGATCAGGACTTTTAAACGAGAATACCAAGGTTTGTCGATCTTTGATATAATACATCAAATAATTGTATTGTCGACTTCCTCTAGACGTATCTGTACCTCGAACATAAGACTCAAATTCAAAAAATATAAAATCCTTTTTCTTAATTTCTTTAATTCCTTCATCTAAAAATTCTACTTTATCAAATAGGTCCATGATGCTTGCTTTAAAAAAGCTTTGTGCAATTTCCAGATCATTATCCCCCCATTGAGTGGCAGAAATCTTCACTGACAAATCAGCCGTTCTTTGCAAATCAGTGTAAGCAGCAATTGGCTTACGAACAGAAGGGAGCCGCTGCACAATATCTTCTGGGATCATTTCCACAAATTCAGAAGGCACCATAATCGTAATATCGTGTTCACTTAATTTCTTTTTTGTTAAAGATTGTCCAACAGTTAGAGTACTAATAGAAAAGACAATTGCCAGTATTATGAATATTCTCATCGGTTTTTTTACTTAAAACATTTATTTGAAAAAAGTATTGCTAATTTTGTGCCGCAATTTGAACGTAAAAATAGAGAATCATGTGGAGAACACATACATGTGGCGAGTTAAGAATTTCTGATCAGGGAAAAAAAGTAATATTAAGTGGTTGGGTACAACGTACTCGAGACAAAGGAAGCATCATTTGGATTGACCTTCGTGATCGATACGGGGTAACACAGATCATCGTTGAAGAAACCACTTGCCCTTCTGAGATGGTTCAAATTACAAGAAGTTTAGGTAGAGAATTTGTTATTCAGGTTACCGGAACTGTGATTGAACGACTTTCAAAAAACAACAATATACCTACAGGGGAAATTGAGATAAAGCCAGAAGAAATTTCCATTTTAAATGGTTCAAAAACACCTCCTTTTACAATTGAGGACGAAACTGACGGTGGCGATGAATTAAGAATGAAATACCGTTATTTGGATTTAAGAAGAGGAACGGTGAGAAATAGCTTGTTGTTACGTCATAACATGATGCAAAAAACTCGGGCTTATCTTTCAAACGCAGATTTTATCGAAGTTGAAACGCCGGTATTGATAAAATCGACACCAGAAGGAGCGCGGGATTTCGTTGTTCCAAGCCGAATGAACCCAGGTGAATTTTATGCTTTACCACAGTCGCCACAAACCTTCAAGCAATTATTGATGGTTTCGGGATTTGATAAATACTTTCAATTAGTAAAATGCTTCAGAGATGAAGATTTGCGAGCTGATAGACAACCTGAATTCACTCAAATAGACTGTGAAATGTCATTTGTTGAGCAAAAAGATATATTGGACACTTTTGAAGGATTGGCAAGGTATCTTTTTAAAGAAATAAGAGGTGTTGAACTCCCAGCGTTTCCAAAAATGACATTTGCTGACGCGATGGAATTATACGGGTCCGACAAACCGGACTTACGTTTTGATATGCAATTTAAAAATCTAACTTCCCTTTCTCAGGGAAAAGGATTTGTCGTTTTCGATCAATCAGAGGTCGTGTTGGGAATTGTTGTGCCTGGAATGGCTGAATACACCCGAAAGCAACTTGATGAATTAACCGAGTGGGTTAAACGTCCGCAGGTTGGTGCAAAAGGAATGGTTTATGTAAAATACAATTCCGACGGAACCGTAAAATCATCTGTAGATAAATTTTACACAGAGGCTGATTTAACTGAATGGAAAAATCATGCTGGTGCGACTGATGGCGATTTACTTTTGATTTTATCGGGAAAAGATGCTGAAGCAAGAAAAGCAATGAGTGAACTTCGTTTGCGAATGGGTGAATCGTTGGGTTTACGAGATAAAAATAAATTTGTCCCTTTATGGGTGGTGGATTTTCCTTTGCTTGAGTGGGATGAGGATACTCAACGTTTTCATGCAATGCATCATCCATTTACTAGTCCAAAACCAGAGGATTTAGCCTATTTAACCTCTGATCCGGGAAGAGCACGCGCAAACGCATACGACATGGTAATTAATGGAGTAGAAGTGGGTGGTGGCAGTATCCGTATTCACGATCGGTCGCTTCAGGAAAAAATGTTCAAAGCATTGGGTTTTACAGAAGAAGAAGCAAAGGCACAGTTTGGATTTTTAATGGAAGCTTTTGAATTTGGAGCTCCTCCTCACGGTGGTATTGCATTCGGTTTTGATCGACTTTGCTCCTTAATGGGAGGTGCCGACTCCATCAGAGATTTCATTGCATTCCCTAAGAATAACAGTGGAAGAGACGTGATGATTAATTCACCATCACCATTAGCCAATGATCAATTAGATGAGCTAAGTATTTCAGTAAAAAGTAAAAAATAAATGACAGATATGACGAATGTCATATTATAGTAAACATAAGGAACTTACCTTTGAAGTGAATTCTATGTAATTCATGGTTTACTGGTTTAATGACACGAAAAAGGTTCGTTTGCGCGAACCTTTTTTTATTTTCTAAACTTTGTTATTTGAAAGAAATTCGAATGATGTGTTTTGATATATCATCAATTACAAACCCCTTTTCCTTGACGTTTAAATTATATCTTTCTAACCCTGGGTCTACATTTTTCTTCCAAGTATTTTCTTTAAACACACTGCCTGTAAAGTGCCCTACTA
>JAHEMU010000354.1 GCA_024643485.1 Cytophagales bacterium | reverse complement strand
CCACCAAAGTCTGCAACAACAGCATCAATCAATTCCTGCGCCTGATTAAAATCTGAAGCATCCGAACGATATCCTTTTGCTTTAATTCCAGCTGCTGCAAGTTCAGCTTCGAGTGCTTGCCCTTTTTCTACACTCGACAAATAGGTAAACGCGATGTTTGCTCCATGTGCTGCGTAGGTCATAGCAATTCCCTTACCGATTCCTTTGGAAGCCCCGGTTATCAGGGCGGTTTTTCCTTCTAATAATTTCATAAAATTTGAATAATTAAGGTTTCGTCCAAAATTAATGAATTTATACCTATCATTTGACTAAAAATAAGTCAATTTTGGATACAACCTCTTCCAATTCTTTTCTGCGATTCGATTTTGCATGACAATTTCAAGCGATGGATGGCTGGGTTTTACCACACCAGACAATAAATCGATCAACCCAAATGGGGCTATAAAGTCTCGTTTTTCAAGTTTTGGGTGTACAGCAATTGCTGTCGCTGTTTCAATCCAATGAGAAAGTGCCATTTCCAAATTTGGATAAGTAGAGTGACCGTGTTTTTGAGCCATTCTAGTTTGATTTTTCACTGACCAGTTAAACGCATTTGACTTTTTACATAATTGCTGCTCAATTTCTTTTTCAATGTTTACAGAAACCGATGCATTATCAATGTACACGATATCAATGTCATTGAAATCAGGAGGCGATGAAATACCAAAAATAGCATTCCAAACCGTATTCCTAACCACCCCTCCCGCTAAGTATAAATTCGACCGTTGAAGGCTACATAATATTGTACAAATCAGTTGAAACTGTTCGTCCTTTTGTAATATTTCAAATAATTTATCTTCGTATTTTTTATCGTTCGTCGGTTCATTCATTTCAAAATACTATTTTTGATGAAAATACAACTTTTTCTTTAATTGGAATCTGAATTATAAGGCATGTGTTTAATCCTATTTTCATTTAATAACCACCCTACTTATCAATTAATTTTAGGTGCCAATCGAGATGAATTTCATCAACGGCCTGCCATTCCGGCAAATTTTTGGAAAGACCATCCTGAAGTTTTAGGAGGAATAGATACTGAAGCAGGAGGAACCTGGATGGGAATTTCAAAAACGGGTAGAATAGCCATGATTACCAATTACCGAGACCTCTCCAATATTAAGGCTTCCGCCCCTTCACGAGGACATTTAGTTGCTGATTTTCTAACTGGCCAGCAGAAAGCAAGTGAATATTTATCGGTTCTGAATCCTATATCAAAGAATTACAACGGCTATAATTTACTTGTCGGAACTCCAAAGCAATTGTATTACCAATCAAATTACGGTTCTTCAATCGCCTCTATAACACCTGGAATTCACGGATTAAGTAATGCATTGTTAAATACCCCATGGCACAAGGTTGAAAAGGGAAAAAAAGCCCTTAATCAATTAATAGAATCAAGTAAAATAAATACTAACAATCTTCTCGACATGATGTACGACGAAGAGCTCGCCATCGATAAACATTTGCCAAATACTGGAATAGGATTGGAAAAGGAACGAATTCTATCACCTATGTTTATAAAGAGTAACGGGTACGGAAGCAGATGTAGTACTGCCATCCTTATTACTCACGAAGGAAAGGTAGAATTTTCAGAACGGACTTATCAATTAACAGATTTCTCCTATTCCGAAAAACACTACCAATTTCAGTTACAACAAGAATAGAATTATCCACATTTCGTATAACCACAAGAGCCACACGATAAGCAACCTTCCTGATATTGCAAGGCATCGGTATCACATTCTGGGCACTTATTTTCTATTGGTTTGGTACCATCTTCGATAAATTTACTCAATGTTCTACTCACTCCATTTTTCCAAGTATTCAAATGCTCGCCTTCCAAATTAAGGTTTGAAACCAGATGAACTGCATATTTTAAAGGCATGCCATGTCGTAAAACACCACTAATCAATTTCGCATAGTTCCAGTATTCCTCATCAAAACACCTGGATAATCCCTCGATGGTAATTTTATAACCCGCTTTATCTTTATATTGAAAATCGTATCTAGTGCCACCATCTTCCAGTTTTTTCTTTATCACCCATCCTTCATCGACTGTTGAAAGAATAGCGATGGAGTCTTCAGCACGACCAGTGAAAATTTCATAAGGTTTTTCATTTACCAATCCCACAACCGCTACCCATTTTTCTTGATTGTTCTGAAAACGCAATATTTTTGCTTGAATCCTTTTTGGCCGTTTTGGTGGATTAGTCTCCAATAATTCTGGAGACTGCTCTTCGTTTTGCTTTTTATTATCTGAAATTAAAACCCCAGACCTACTCCCCTCTCGGTAAATAGTAATTCCTTTACAACCACTTTTCCAGGCAGTATAGAACACCTCTTCAACCAATTCTTTCGGAGTTTCTTCAGGTAAATTAACCGTTACCGAAATGCTATGATCGACCCATTTCTGAATCACACCCTGCATTTTCACTTTCTGTACCCAGTCAATATCTTCGGCTGTAGAGTTTCTATAAGGCGAATTCGCTATATATTCGGTCACTTCTTCATTTGATAGCAATTCAATCTTGCTTTCCTCAAGCCCGATTTGCAATAGATAATCTTTAAACGCGTGGTGAAACACCTTTGATTCCACCCATTGGTCGCCTGTATCATCAATAAATACGGCAGTTTCTCCAGGTTGTGCTTTTCGTCTTCTGGTATAAGAAATTCTAAAAACCGGTTCGATACCAGAGGAGGTTTGTGTCATTAAGCTGGTAGATCCTGTTGGAGCGATGGTTAGCAGGGCAATATTTCGTCTACCGTATTTAACCATATCTTCGTATAGATTCGCATCTTCAGCTTTTAGTCTTAAAATAAAAGGATTCTCCGTTTCTCTTTTTGCATCAAATAACGGGAAAGCATTCCTAGTTTTCGCCAAATCAACCGAAGATCTATAAGCCGCTAGGGCTAAATTTTTATGGACATTTTCCGAGAATGAAATGGACTCATCGGAACCAAATTGAAGATTCAGGGCAGCGAGCATATCGGCTTCTCCGGTGATACCGACTCCCATTCTTCTTCCTTCAGTACATTTTGAACGGATTTTTTGCCACAATTCTGTTTCTGTTCTTTTGATTGAGAATGGTTCAGGATCAGCCTTTATTTTATCTAAAATACCATCGATTTTCTCAATTTCTAGATCCACGAT
>JAHEMU010000353.1 GCA_024643485.1 Cytophagales bacterium | reverse complement strand
GTTGCCATCATGTGGTTGAAGACCATCATAACGGACTTTTATGCAAAATAAAGAGTGCCGATGATCTGGCTCAAAAAATGGAGCAGATGACACACTTTGATGATTTTACTTTGAAAACGTTTGGGGAAAACGGGCGTAAAAAAATAGAAATTCAGTTTGACGAAAAGCTTGTTATCGACAAGTACGTAACAGAACTCGAAACACTTCGAAATGCCATTTAATTGGTGTTTACAAAGAAGCTAACCTGCATTCATATTTATTAAAATTTGGTACCTTCACACGATAAATTGAATTAGTCTGTGCGTATTTCTATTGTTTTCTTTATCCTTTCGCTAACATCGTGTGCTTCTTATAAGCAGAATATCATGTTCAAATCCACGAGCGCTGCAAGTGCCGAAAAGATTAAGCAGCATGCACTGGAGGAAGAAAAGAATTTTCTAATAGCGAAAAATGACAGGCTTTTAATAAAGGTTTACTCTAATGGGGGCGAGCGCTTAATCGACCCAAATCCGGAGTTGAGTCAAACCGGTCCTGCTGAGAAATCAACTTCGCAAAATGAACCTAATTACCTGATTGACCTTCAGGGATTAATTAAATTACCATTAGTTGGTGAAATAAAGCTAGATGATCTGACATTAAAACAGGCCGAAGAAGTACTACAGAAAGAATATGCAAAGTTCTTCAAAGAACCTTTCGTACAACTCTCTTTCGTAAATAAAAGAGTAATCGTGTTGGGTGCTTTGGGTGGTCATGTTATTCCACTTGAAAATGAAAATACAAGCCTGGTTGAAGTGCTTGCATTAGCCAAAGGTCTTGATAAAGATTCAAAGGCACACAATATGCGACTCATTCGTGCTGATAAAGTTTACGAAATTGATTTCAGTACGATAGAGGGTTTTAAGAATGGAAATATGCTGATACATTCCGGAGACATCGTGTATGTAGAACCTGTAAGACGGCCATTTAGTGAAGGGTTGCGTGATTATTCAGGTGTAATAAGTATGATCGTTGCGCTCGCCACACTCGTTACTTTGGTAAGTAGTATTAAATAATCTCATCTTGAAACAACCATCGGAAATTAGAAATACAAATATTCCAATTGAAGGCATCGACTTCGAGAAGTTAGCGATTGTATTTAAAAAAAATATAGCGTTAGTAATCATTATATTTATTTCCGCCAACTTAACCAGCTATTTAACCTTACGATACACCCGCGATTTATTTGAATCTGAATCTGAGCTAAAACTTGACATTAAACGTGATGCTTCCGACTTGGGGATAAAGACCGTAATTGAAGATCAATCCATGAACCTGGTTTCAGGTGAGATCGAACAAATTAAATCAAAGTTATTTTTAAGCCAACTGGTTGATTCGATGAATTTAGATATCAGCTACTACAGTGTTGGAAAAGTATTGAAGGATGAAATGTACAAGCGTTCTCCTTATCAGGTTACGACATATAAAATCCATCGTGCACATTATGACGTTCCTATCAAATTAGATTTCCTGGATGGGAATCATTTCCAAATACAATTAGGCGAAGACGGAAAAAAGATTAACGGAACTTTTGGGAAAACATTAAACGTAGGTGATTCGGAGTTTACAATAATGAAGACTCAATTTTATGAGAAGAATGACGGGAATGATTATTACTTCATTTTAAATAGTCGTGCCAATCTTATTGAGTATTTATCTCGAAACTTACAAGTGGACCCGCTTAACTATAACGCGAACACAATTCGTATTTCATTAAAAGATCACAACGCATTAAAAGCACATGACATAGTAAATAAAATAGATTCACTTTACATCCTTTATAGCAACCTGCAAAAGAATTTGGCTAACAAACAAAAAATAGATTGGTTAAATAAAGAGCTTGTTCAAATTGAAAATAAAATCGAAAATTTCGATAATTATTTTGAAGACTTCACCTTAAAAAATAAAAGCAACGACCTAACAGTAGACCTCAAAAACACCATTATTGCAATAAATAAAATCGACTCACAAAGGTACAATCTGAATAAAAAGGTACTTGAATTAAATACATTGATAGATGAATTGCAGAGTAAAAAAACTTCTAGCTTGTTATATACAAAATCACTACCTGACCCAATTAATAAAAACCTTGAAGATTTTATAAGATTAACACAGGAACATGACAGACTTTCCTTATCCTATAACGAAAATACATTTGCGCTTCGTGTTAAAGATCAAGAATTAAACAAAACCCGGGATCATCTATTTATACAACTGGGCAATCTTAAGAAAGAATGGCTTACTCTATTGCTTGAAACAAATAAAAGAAAAGAGAAATTAGAGAGTGAATTTTTGAAAATGCCAGATAAGAATACCCAGTATTCTAAAAACCAACGTTATTACAAACTATACGAAGAGTTCTATTTGGCAATGATGAAGTCAAAAGCGGAATTCGAAATTGCTCAAGCAGGAAGCACCCCCGATTTTAAAATATTATCTTCTGCAACACTCTCTGTTACGGCCATTTCCCCAAAAAGAAATCTTATCATGGCAATTGGCTTTGTGGCAGGCATTGTCTTGAATATTTTCCTGATTGGATTCTTATACCTGATCAACAACAAAATAATCAGCATAAATGAATTAGAAAACGGAACCAATGTTCCTATCCTTGGAACAATTCCGATATCACATCATACAACGGAGACTATATTTCATGTTATCGATAATCCGAAATCTGTAGTTAGTGAAGCCATTCGCACTTTGCGCACGAACCTTGAATTTTTTACTTCCGGGAATTCCAATAAAGTTATCTCCATTTCATCCACCATATCAGGTGAAGGAAAGTCTTTTCTGGCTATTAATCTGGGTGGCGTGATTGCGATGTCAAGAAAAAAAGTGGTATTGGTTGATCTCGATATGCGAAAACCAAAAAATGACAAATACCCGGCAGGAAGTGACTCTACCCGAGGAATGAGCACCATACTTATCAAAAAAAATCATTGGAAAGATTGCCTGATTCAAACCTCACTTGAAAATTTTGATTTTATCCCTTCCGGACCTCACCCTCCTAACCCATCTGAACTTTTAGCCAATGGAGAATTTGTAGAATTCCTGGAAGACCTAAAGAATTATTACGAATTCATCATCATTGACACACCGCCTGTAGGTTTAGTCACTGATGGTATTATGGCCATGAAGCGATCCGATTTATCCATTTATGT
>JAHEMU010000352.1 GCA_024643485.1 Cytophagales bacterium | reverse complement strand
ACCCCGTACGGTCACACCTCATTAGCCGTAGAATTTACTATCACCACTGACCCCGTAGGGGTCAAACCTCATTTGCCATGGAATTTGCTATCACCCCAGACCCCGTAGGGGTCACACCTCCCTGGTATGAGTTTTCTAAAAATCAGGATCCAGTTCTAGTCGATCTTTCAGTGTGCGCAGTTGAGGGTTAAGCTTCATGAGATACTCAAATTTTTCACGATTAGTGTACAGCATATCTTCCCGCACTATTTCGGAGACTTCAGACTTCAACTCCAAATGCCTGTTGTTTAGTTCCTTCCTGAGATACCCCACAATATCGGTGTGAAATCTGTTTAATATATCTAGCTGAAACGCGTTAGTAAGCGTCAAAATAATCGAAGTTCCTTTGAGCTCCCACTTCTGTTTTAACAGCAAAATTTCAGAGTCTCTACCGCCATTTTTGGTTCGCAGTTCAATTAGTTGTTGCCAAGCAGAAGCCAATTTTTCAGTATCAAAAGGATCTTCGCCGAAGGACGATATCTCTTCAGTTTTGTTATCATTTGTTTCGCTAGGGGGCGAATATTCCACTCTTTTGGGTAAAGACTTGATGGATTTAAGTTTGTTTTTCTTTTCCATCGAGAGGGATTCCTGTCTTAATTGCTCGGCATAGGAGCCCTGTTTTGGAGCTGTTGAGGCCTCTACTTTGTCAATAGCCTCCTTCGACGGCTCCAAATGCGGTGTTTCTTCCGTTGAAGATGGGGAAGTGGGTGTGTTTTGATTGGCCGATCCTGACGAATTCGGTGATGCCTGGGCATCTGTTTCAGGCGATGTTAGCTGACTTTTTTTTTTACTTCTACCCCACCGTCGTTTGCGGCAATGAGATCCACAGCAGACTGAAGGTAGGCGAGTTTCATTAGCGTAAGTTCCACTAACAATCGCTGGTTTCTAGAAGTTTTATATTGCGCATCAGCCTGTGTTGTAAAATTCATCGCATTAATCAAATAAGAAGGCGATAGTTTAGCGCTTTGAATCAAGTATTTTTCCTTTATATTTTCAGGTACCTCTAACAGTTTAACGGTAGGAGCGTCCTTTGACATCAACAAATTTCGGAAATGCTCATTTAGTCCGGTTAAAAAGTGTTGGCCATCGAATCCTTTTTGCAATATTTCATCAAAAAGCAATACACAATTCGTGCGGTCTTGGGCTAAAAGCAAGTCCGTTAGATTAAAATAATAATCATAATCGAGGATATGCAAATTTTCGATGGTAGCGCTATATTCGACGGCATTATCTGCACTAAACGTAACGATTAAATCAAAGAGAGAAAGGGCGTCTCTTAATGCTCCATCTGCTTTTTGAGCAATCAGATGCAGGGCAGATTCTTCCGTTTTGATTCCTTCGGTATCAGCGATTTTCTTTAAGTGATCAGCGATATCCGCTACTTGAATACGATTAAAATCATAAATCTGACAGCGGGATAGAATCGTTGGAAGGACCTTGTGTTTCTCCGTAGTCGCAAGAATAAAAATTGCATAAGAAGGAGGCTCTTC
This sequence comes from Cytophagales bacterium, assembly GCA_024643485.1. Classification (GTDB taxonomy): domain Bacteria; phylum Bacteroidota; class Bacteroidia; order Cytophagales; family Cyclobacteriaceae; genus JAHEMU01. Next base: position 1,673 of record JAHEMU010000352.1, on the reverse strand, counting down.
CAATGTTTTCAAAAACGCATTAAAAGCTGCGGTTGAAAGCATGTGCACCTCATCAATGATATACACCTTGTATTTTCCTTGTTGCGGGGCGTATCGCACTTGGTCTATCAGGTTTCTTATATCTTCGACGGAGTTATTGGAAGCTGCATCGAGTTCAAAAATATTGAGATTATTTAAATCACTTTCATTGAACTCATTAATCATTCGCGCGACAATCCGTGCGCAAGTAGTTTTCCCAACCCCTCGCGGACCGCAAAAAAGGAGTGCTTGAGCGAGTTGGTCATTTTGAATAGCATTCGTAAGCGTGGTAGTAATGTGTGCTTGCCCCACTACCTCTTCAAAGCCTTTCGGCCTATATTTCCTCGCAGATACGATGTAATTATCCATGGGTGCAAGATATGTAAAAATGACAAAACCCACCTAAATCATGGATAAAAAAAAAGGAAGATCGATGATCTTCCTTTTTTTTTATTGGTAATAACTAATTAGTACCCAGCGTTTTGTACCATATTAGAATTCGCATTTAATTCAGCTACCGGTATTGGGAATGCAATTCGGCTTTCACCAACCGTCACCTGAGTTCCTGTAAAAGTTTGATTTGCATCAACCTTCATTACAGGTAGGCCATTTCTAAATAAGTCCCAAAGACGGAAACCTTCAAAAGAAAGTTCTTTTCTTCTTTCAAGGAGCACATCTGAAATTGTTGCCGTAATATAAGGAGTCGCATTTTTTTTAATATTCAGAACCTATTTTACAAACATTTCATAAAATACTTTGAATTAAATTAAACAGCCATATCACGAATTAAAAATGAAAAAAATCCCAATACAAAATGAAAAAAGTGATATTATTGCTATCGGTTTAGCTTTATTGATTTAATTTTTTATCATTTATGACCGCCTTTAACAGACGTGATTTCATCAAATCTTCGGCCTTATTTACTGCTCCAGCCTTTCTTCCTTTGGGGCTTTCTGCTTCCCCAATAATAAAAAAGGAAGATAACCAAGTGGCATTTATAGGTGACGGAAAAATGTACTCCCCTACCGAATCGTTGGAACTATTACTCGAGATTGACGCTAAAAAAGCTATAGAAACTGATGTATATGGCAAAGGAGGCGTTGTTGAAGAATTAGAAAAGGAATTTGCGAAAATTACTGGGAAAGAAAAAGCCATTTATGTTCCTTCTGGTACCATGGCGAATCAATTGGCTATTTCAGTTTTAAGTGGGAATAAATCAAAGGTTTTCCTCCAAGATAGCAGTCATGTTTATCGTGACGAGGCCGACGCCGCCAACCTGGTATTTAATAAACGATTAATGCCATTAGGGCAGGGGGAAGCGTACTTCACTTCGTTGGAATTAAGAAAAGCAATTGAATCGCTACCTGAGAATGAGGTGTTTGATGCGGGCGTTGGGGCCGTTTCGATTGAAAATCCTGTAAGAAGAAATAATGGAGCTCTTTATCCGGTTGAAGAAATTCGCAAAATCAGTACTTACTGCAAGGCGAATAACATCAAATTACATCTGGATGGAGCTAGATTGTATTTGGCATCTGCTCGGACAGACATTTCCATTAAGGAATATTCCTTTTACTTCGATACCGTTTATATTTCTTTATATAAATATTTAGGAGCTGCTGGTGGCGCCATTCTCTGTGGTGATGCCGATGTAATTG
>JAHEMU010000351.1 GCA_024643485.1 Cytophagales bacterium | reverse complement strand
ATTTTTAATTTTCGCACCCATTTCTTCCCCCATTGTGAGAAAGGTGGTTTTAATTGGATTGTATATTAAATCGAATAAATAGTGTTGTTCACTAATCAAAGAATAATCAATTTTAGGGGATGCTTGAACAAATGGATACATCCCAAGAGGTGTTGTATTAATAATGAGCTTTGATGATTTTACTAATTCAGGATTGGTTTCTAGTTGATCGTAGGAATAATCACCAGAGCTTCTAGAAATTATTTTGTAGGTAATCCCCAAATCTTGTAATACGATTTTAACTGCCTGAGAAGCTCCACCGTTTCCCAATATAAGTGCGTGCGTAGGCAATTCAAATGGAATCCAATTTTCAATGCTTTTTCTAAAACCAAAGTAGTCACTGTTATATCCAATTCTTTCAGTTCCTACTTTAACTACATTAACGGCACCAATTCGTTTTGCAAGAGGGTCAATTCTATCCAGATAGGGTAAAATCTCCACTTTATAAGGGATGGTAACATTAAATCCTTTTAAATGTGAAAGATTAAATATTTCATCTACTTCATTTATCTCTTCTAATTCAAATAAATCATAGCTGCAATCTGTCAGGCCCTCTTTTTTAAATTTTTCCGTAAAATACGTTTTACTAAAACTGTGAGAGAGTGTTTTGCCTATGAGTCCGAATTCTTTCATTTTTTTATTTTGGAAAGTCTTTCAATAACATAAACAAGACCAACACCCAAAACCATTAAAATTAAGGCATAAAGAGTTTGTGAGGATAGTTCAGGCATAAACCATTGATAACCACTTACGAGTTCCTTTCCATTCTTGATAATAGGCAATCCACCTTCAGATAATAAATGAACTTCTGATTTCCAAGGCCAAATTATTAGTAGCGAACCTAGAATAAAACCTGTTAATATGGCGATGGTCTTATCTTGATGTTTTTCCATTAAAAAATGTATAGCCCTTGATAGCACCACAAATCCTAAAACAGCACCAATACCAACTGGAATGATGACATGTAAGTGTAATCCGGGGATAGCTTGGAGCATGATGAGTTGATAATTACCCATTAGAATCAAAACAAATGATCCTGATAAGCCGGGTAGAATCATACTTGCCATGGCTACAGCGCCACATAAAATCAAATATACAGTAGCGTCACTTTCGGAGGCTGGAGTTAAAAAGGCTAGAAGAACCGCAATTCCTGTACCGATTGCAAAACTCGTGTAAACGGGAAGTGTCCATTTACTGATATTGGTACCTACACTTTTTATGGAAATGGCAATTAATCCAAAGAAAAACGACCACACATAAACGGGGTAATTGATAAATAAATAATCCAACAATTTCCCAATGGTGAATAGACTTACCAAAATCCCTAACCCCAATACCAACAGAAATTGGAAATTGATATGAAGGGCCAATTGTTTAAAGCGGAAATGAACTAAATGATTGATAGCCTTTCCATCAAAGGATTTTAAAGAAGCGATAAAAGGCTCATAAATTCCGGTAATAAAGGCAATGGTACCCCCGGAAACACCGGGGATAACATTGGCTGCTCCCATTGCAATTCCCTTTAAAAATAAGAGAATAGAATTTAATGGTTTCATTTTTCTTGATTAAGGAAATGTAAGAAGGTATCTCCTCTTAACCCTAATCGAATGGTTTCTAACGGAATAACTTCGTTTGGAGCAATATTTCCAAGGTTAACATTGCTTCCCAATAATTTGATAAACCAAACTTGTTGTGGTTTTTGCGGAGCTTCCCAAATGATTTTTTCAAAAGGAATTTTAGTGAGGATTTCCTGTACTAATCCTGATCTTACTTCTCCAGAGCTTCTAAACAGACCGACATTTCCTGCTTCTCTTGCCTCTCCAATTACTTTCCAAGAACCTGCATCTAATTCTTTTTGCATCAATTCAATCCATTTGTAAGGAGGGATGATTTTTTCTTCATCTTTACTACCTACCTCAGAAAGAACGGTTACTTGTTTGGCTAATTGTGAGATGTATTCACATTTTTTATCATGGTCCATTTCGATACTTCCATCCGAAACTTCACAAAATTCCAATTCATATTTATCTAAAACCTTCCGGTAATCATCGAATTGATCACGAACAATAAATGCTTCAAATAAGGTGCCTCCGAAGTAAACGGGGATACCTGCATCTTTATACATTTTAATTTTTTCTTTTAAAACGGGTGTAACAAATGAAGTTCCCCAGCCTAATTTCACAATGTCAACATGTCCGCTGCACATTTCCAAGAAATCTTCCGTTTCTCGAGTGGAAAGACCTTTGTCCATTGCCATGGTGAAACCATAATCTCGGGGTTTTTGAGTTCGTTCGGGTATGTTAGATAATAGATAGTTCATTTTTTATGATTGTCTCTAAATTGATTAATTACTTTATATAATGCTTTTTGAATTTCAAGTTGTGGAAAAAAGTCAAAAAGCACTACGTGTTTTTCAAAGTCCAAAATTAATGCATTTTCTAAATAAAGAAAGGCTTCTTTGTAATTACCTTCGCTGATTAAATAGGCAGTTGCCCGATAAATCAGCTCAGCATTATCTGGCAGCTCGTCTAGCCCTGTTTTTATAACATCTAATGCTTCATTGATATTCCCTTGCTCAAAATAAATTGCTGCCCATTCTAGAAATATTTCAGGGTCGTCAGAGGCTAAAAAACTGGCCTCTTCATAGGCATCGGTACTGGATACAATATTGCCAACTTGGTATTCAGCACGACCGATAGATTTCCAATAAATAGGGTTATCGCGGTCAATCTTAAGTGATTTGTTAAGGAAATGAAGCGATTGATAATATTTTTCCATATGATAGAGGGACATCCCTGCTTCATACCACGCTTCATGATAAAAGTTATCCAGTTTTATCGCTTTTTGAAAGTATTTTAAAGCTCTTTCATATGCCATTTCCTTTTGATATGCCAAACCTAAATTATAATAAATTTCAGGACTAACACCTTCTAGATTTCTGGTTTTTTCAAAACAAACTATGGCCTCTTTATTTTGATTAAGCTGTAAATATGAGTTGCCCATATTGAAATAGGCCGAGCTGAAATCTGGATTAATCAATGCAGCGTATTCATAGGCTTGAATGGCTTCTTCGAAACGATTTAATTTATCGTATACAATCCCCAAATTGAACCATGCTGACGTAGAATATGGATCTGAATCAATAAATTTATTGTAAAATGAAATGCTTTTTTCCAGCTCTCCAATGACATCAAG
>JAHEMU010000350.1 GCA_024643485.1 Cytophagales bacterium | reverse complement strand
TAAAAATGCTAAAACAAATGAACCCATTGAGGCAAGAATTACTTACACCCGATTATCGGATGGAAAAGAATTGGGAATCATTAAATCAGGGTCACAATCTGGAGCCTATGAACTAATTGTGCCAGCGGGAGAATTATATGGAATCCACGCAGAAGCGGAAGGATTTATAGCTGAAAGTCAAAATGTCGATTTAAGATCCATTGAGGTAAAAGACAGTGATAAACTTGAAATGGAATTGAGATTAGTTCCTATCGAAGTTGATGAAGTTGTTGTTCTCAATAATGTGTTCTTCGAATTTGATAAAGCTACCTTGATGAAAGAGTCATTTTCTGAATTAAATCGCCTGATCGACCTAATGAATGCAAACCCAACTATGGTCATTGAAGTTGCGGGTCATACCGATAATTCGGGTCCCGATTCATATAATATGACTTTATCGAAACGCCGCTCAAAAGCAGTTACAAACTACATTATAGAAAAAGGGATTCCTGAATCACGCATACAAGCAGTATGGTTCGGAGAAACCAAGCCGAAATATTCGAATGATACGTTCGAAAACAGAACTAAAAACCGAAGGGTTGAATTTACTATCAAGAAAAAATAATCGTTATGATTCGCTATATCTTTACATTCGTCGCCCTTGCTTTTTCCGCTCATCTACTACAAGCTGAAGCAATTGATTCATTAATCGTAGGAATTAATGTTAAAAATGCGGAGACAAAAGCAGCTGTAAAAGCTCAAATAAGATATGAATTACTCCCTTATGGAAGCAAATTGGGAATAAGGCAAGGCAGCGCCTGTGAATTTCGAATGGAACAAGGAGAAGAATATACTGTTTATGTTTCTGCAGATGGATACTTACCTGCTAATATTAAAATATCATATAACAGCTATGCCGGGGCTGGAAAAATTAATCAAGAAGTTAACCTAACTCCCATGGCGGTCGGAAAATTGATGCGATTGGAATCGTTGACATTTGCAGTAGCTAGTGCAGTAGTTAACCCTGAGGCATATGACGAACTTGATAAACTCGTAAAAATGCTACAGGCAAATCCACAAATCAGAATCCAATTAGAGGGCCATACCGATTATCAAGGAGATGCAAAATTAAACATGAAACTTTCGGAGGATCGTGTAAAATCGACTAGGGACTATTTAGAGGCAAAAGGGATTACTCGAGACCGTATCGAAGTAAAAGCATTCGGTGGAACTAAGCCTTTATCAAAGGAAAATACCACCGAAGGTCACACACTTAATCGCCGCGTTGAGGTTCGAATTTTAACGAATTAATACTGTAAAAAAGACCTAATTTTTGCCTTCTACATTAATTTGTAATTCCTTCTGATTCAATCGTTGATTAAATTGATTTATATCGTTTTTCATTAATTGATCTAATGCTTCTTTTGCTTTTTTCAATCGATCATTAAGCAAATTCTTTACTTCAATCTGTTGTGAAGTCGGAGCAAAATCCGCACCGTTACCAGAGATATCACTTGCTAAGGCACTTAACCTACCGTACAATTGCATCGGATTTCTAAACGCATCTTCCCTCGCACCTGTTAGGTGTATATCATATAAGGAATTTGCTACTCCTTCCGATTTTTTCAACAATATGCTAGCCGCTTCCTTATCTCTTTTTCTGCTTAATTGAGGTATTAATTCAACTAATTCTGCACGTATATCTTCAATGGTATTGATTGCTAATACCACTTCATTCATAGCATCACGCAATTCCAGTGAAAATGAAACCTGCTTTTTAATATCCTCCATAGATCCAGAAGAAAATGGGTCTTTTAAAACCTCCACCATTTCAACATATTCCTTGCCATCTGCAATGAGTCTCACAGTATATTCACCTGGAACTACCTTTGGCCCCATTTGACCTCGCATCAAATCCAAGTCCCAGGTAACAAGTGGTCTCCATCCCTCACCATTTAGTTGAACCCAAGGTCGGCCTGGAGGCGTGGTTTTCAATTTAGGTCGATAAGTAGGTTCATACCTTAAATCCCAATAAACTCGTTGTACACCGGGTTTATTTTTCAATCCAATGGTGCGTATAACCTCGCCATCTTTATTTTCAATTCGAACGATTGGCGACGCAACCATTGAATCATTTAGGAATACATTGATATCTGCACCGTATCTAGGATTTGTGCCTGCATTTAAACTTTGTCCATCTGTTTTTATCGCTTCCTTATTTAAGAATCGATAAGCAGGTCGCATTGAAAGTAAGGCTGCTTCTTTGTTTTCAGTATTCAAAGCGAAATCCCTAATAGTACCAATGTGATCAAAGATATAATATCCTCTTCCATAAGTTCCTACCACCAAATCATCGAAATTTTCCTGAATATCTAGCCAATATACAGGTGCAGGAGGTAAATTATTTCGAAGTTGATTCCAATTTTTACCATCATCCACGCTTACATACAAGCCATTATCCACTCCTAAATACAATACTCCCTCTACCTTAGGATCTTCCTTGATACAATGAGCAAAACTGTGAACTGTTTGAGGAATATTTCCAACGATTTTTTTCCACGTTTGACCATAATCATTCGTTTTAAAAATATAGGTTCCAAAATCACCCAACTGATGGTTATCCACCGTAATATATACAGTTCCTTTTTGATATTTCGAAATGGCAATATTAGCGATCGTCCCCCATTGTGGGATTCCTTTGATATTTGCAGTTACATTTACCCAATTCTTTCCTCCATTTTTGGTAAGATTAACTTGCCCATCATTGCTTCCTACCCAAATTAAACCCTCTTCTATAGGGGACTCCTCGATAGCAAATAAGGTAGAGCCATCAAAAGTCATCAGGTTATCTACCGCCACACCACCACTGGTTTGTTGATGAGATTTTAAGTTTAAGGTGAGGTCTGGACTGATAATTTTCCATGAATTCCCCCCGTCATCAGATTGATGCACAAACTGACTTCCTACATAAACCTTTCGCTGATGTGGTGAAAAACTCAATGGAAAATTCCAATGCCAGCGATATTTTAGATCGGCAGGAGCCCATCCATAACCCGCTTCTGGCCAAACACGAACGTCGCGCTTATGGCCGGTGCGTTGGTCGTAGGTTTCTAGTCCACCATCATAACAACCCGACCAAACTATATTATTATCAAAAGGATCAGGTTTTGCAAACCCACTCTCACAACCACCAACTGCCTGCCAAAGACCTAAGGGAATATACCCTTGCAAGCTGTTGCTTGGTCCCTTATAGGAGTATCCATC
>JAHEMU010000046.1 GCA_024643485.1 Cytophagales bacterium | reverse complement strand
ACCGCATAAAGTAGCCAACTAATAAAAGGGCAGTAAAAAATCGAAATACAATATCTTTAATTACAGTTGTAGCCACTACTCTTAATTGAGTTTGAGCATAGGCGGTAAGTATATTAAATAATAGGAGCAATGCGGTAATGGCGAGTACCCAAGGAATATAAGGAATGAATTCAACAGCATTGGTACTAAAATAGGAAAGGATATAGCCTTCTGCAGCGTAGTAGATGATAAAAAATAATAGTAAACCACCAGCTGTAAGCAGTAACATAAGTCCTAAAAACCCACCTTTATTGCCATCTAGGGGATTTAATTTTGGGTAGAATTTAAGCAAACTTTGATTTAATCCCAGTTGAGCAAGAGGTACAAATAAAGCTGCCATATCTTGCATGCTTCTGACAATACCAATCTCACTTACCGTCATGAATTTTGGGAAAAAGTACAATACATTGACATATCCCAACACCGCACCTAAATAAAGTACAATGGTTGTGATGATGCTTTGTCTGATGATTATTCCCATGATGGCTTAAACCAAAAAGTAGTGTCTGTTAATCCGGTGGTTGTAAATACTTTTGGCCATTTTTCCAGATGTTTAAAAATGATCTGATATCGGTTTCTTTCAGAATTATCCAATACAAGGATACCGTTCTTTTTTAATTTCGGCAATGAATTTAATAAACATTCTATTCTTGCCCGCCCGTCTACAAGTATAAAATCAAAATGTTCATCAGGATAGGAAGAAACGGCTTCGAAATATTCAAAATACTCATTTCGAATCTGAAATTGAGTGACAATTTCTGGAAAATACTGATTAAATGAAGGTGTTTGGGCAGTGTGTGTATTGGAAGGCGGAATGAATTTATAATCGATGGATAGGTCATTTCTAGATGCAAATACCTCACTTATTTTGTCGTACCACCCTTTATAATGTTCAATACTAGTGAATGATTTCATCCGTTCTGCAAAGAAAATAGTGGAGAAACCACTTCCAAACTCTATTCCGGTCATTTCTTTCGTAAGTATCGTGTCGAAAATTTCAATACTCGCAGGACTCGTCCAAGGCGCATGGTCATATTTTCTTTTTTGAAAATGGGTATATAATTTTAGAAAAGGCCTATAAAGGCGATACTTGATATATGATAAACTAAATTCCTTTTTACAAGTAAAATTTTGTTGAATCAAATATTTCTGTTGAATTTGCCTTGCCGTTTCGAAATTATCCATATTGCTTAAAGTCAGGCGCAAAAATAAATGATATTATGAGGATTGGAATGATATTGGATAAAGAATTTCCGACAGACCCACGTGTAGAGAGGGAGGCTACTACTTTATCTGAGGCGGGTCACGAGGTGATATTGTTTAATGTTTCATTCGGAAGTAATCGCGATTTAGGGATTTTCGATTATTCAAATTTTAAGGTGTATCACGTAAATGTGCCCAAATTTGTCTTTAAATGGTCGGCGCTGATTTTTAAGGTTCCTGTCTATAATTATTTTATTTTAGCTAAAATTAGGCAGTTTATTGATGAGGTAAAGCCCGATATTCTTCATGTGCATGATATGGTAATTTCTTGGCCCACTTTAAAATTGGCAAAGGAATTGAATTTGAAAACGGTAGTGGATTTACATGAAAATCGACCGGTAATTATGCGTGAATACGGAGGGTTTAAAAATCCTATTAAAAGATGGTTAATCGGTTTGAAAAAGTGGGATTTCTTTCAAAATGAGATTATAAAACAGGCAGATGAGGTAATTGTTGTAACTGAATTGGCCAAAAAAGCGATCTCTGTAGATATTAAAAACCCCGAAGCGATACACGTGGTGCCCAATACGTTAAATCCGGAAGATGTTTTAAATAGTCCCCTGGACCAGCAGATTACAGATCGGTTTAAAGGAAAATTTAATCTTTTTTATTTTGGCGATACTGGACTGAGACGAGGGACCGATTTAATTATTTATTCCTTGCCCCGGTTGGTGAAAATAATACCTAATATCCATCTAATAATGGTTGGTAACAGTTCGGAAGACGTCAAATTAAGAAAATTAGCTAAGAAATTAAAAGTAGCTTCCTATATCAGTTTTGAAGGTTATCAGGGAATTCAGAAATTCCGTTCTTATGGTGCTGCCGCCGACGTTTGTTTGAGTCCTCTCACCAGAAATAAGCATCACGACACCACTTATGCCAATAAGTTATTTCAGTATATGGCCATTGAAAAGGCTCAAGTAGTTAGCAATTGCACTGCTCAGAAAGATTTAATGGAAAAATCAGGCGCAGGATTGGTTTTTAATGCGCGATCAACCAAGGAATTTATCGATTGTGTTGAACGATTATTTTTATATCCATCATTAGCAAAAGAGCTGGGCCAAAATGGAAGAGCCTACCTAGAAAAATATAATTGGAAGAATCAATCCGAAAACCTACTGGAGATTTATTCAGATCGGACAAGCAAGTAGTATTATTTTACTCTACGCGGATTATCACTAATGAACTTTGCCCAACTTGATGCTTTTGCAGGTCCGGCATTTCCCGTAAAATGATGGCAAACAGCCACACCCAAAGCATCCGTTGCATCGAGTAAATCTGGTAATTCTTTGAATTTTAAAATGGTTTGTAACATAGCAGCCACCTGTTCCTTACTCGCGTTACCATTTCCAGTAACCGATTGCTTCACTTTCTTTGGGGCATACTCGGCGATAGGAATATCATGAGCCAAAGCGGCTGCCATGGCGACTCCTTGCGCTCTTCCCAGTTTTAACATGGATTGAACGTTTTTACCAAAAAAGGGTGCTTCTAAAGCAACAAAATCTGGATGAAATTCCTGTATAATTCCGCTGATTTTTTCAAATATCTTTTTTAATCTAATCTCGTGATTTGCATATTTTGAAAGCTTTATTACGCCAAATTGAATGAGAGTCAGTTGTTTACCTGTGATTTTAATTATACCATAGCCCATCACACTCGTTCCGGGATCAATTCCCAATATGATTTCCTCTTTTACGGATTCGTTTTGCTTAATCATCTCGATGCAAATTATAAATTTTCTTGCAGCCTTCTTGAAATTGAATCAAATTTAGTGCGAATTCAAATAACAAGGAAAATAGAAGTGTTGTATATGGAACTCATTTTTGGGCTGTTAGTAATAAGTTACTTGGGGGTAGCCGTATATTATTATATTCGATGGAACTCGATTCCAATGATTGAAAATAAACCGTCGAATTTGAAATTACCGATTTCCTTAATTATTCCCGTAAGAAATGAAAGTAATGCGATTACATCTTCCATTAAGCATTTATTGTCTCAATTATTGGAACATGATGAATTGCTAATTATTAATGATCATTCAACCGACGATACAGAGGAACAAGTGTTTAAAATAATACATGATTTAGCGGATAATCGGATTGTTTATCATTCCCTAACTATTGAAGAAGGGAAAAAAGCAGCGATCAGTTTAGGTGTAGAAATAGCTAAAAATGAGTGGATATCCTGTATTGACGCAGACTGCGATTCGCATAATGATCGTTTGGAAGAGTTGCGTATGACGATAGAAAACACGGGGGCAAATTTAATATTTGGACCCGTATTAATAAAAGGTAAAAGTTATTGGACTGACTTTCAGCAATATGAATTGAGTGCATTGGTAGGGATTGGAGCCGTTTCTAACCACATGGGATTTCCAACGATGATAAACGGAGCGAATATGTCATTCAAACGATCAGTTTTCAAATCAGTTGGTGGATATGCCGGTAATGAACAATTGGCAACAGGTGATGATGAGTTTTTAATGAAAAAAATTGCGGAAATAGCCCCAGGTTCCATCTATTTTTTAAAGAGTAAAAAAGGTTTTGTTTTTGCCGAAGCTTCCCCTGGGATAAAGGAACTAATTCACCAGAAAAGAAGGTGGGCATCGAAATGGAATAAAGGGAATAACGCAACCCCGGCATTACTTGTATTTTTATTTTACGTAGGCATTATAGGGTGTATGGGCTTTTTAATGTTTAGGCAAAATTGGGGTTTCCTATTTGCTGGGTTCGGAGTTAAAATGTTAGCGGATTTTATCTTCATTCAACCAGTGATTTCGCTATCTGGCAGTAAAATGCGCTTCTTTTCCTTTCTTTTTTCTGAAATTGTTTATCCTTTCTATGCTATAATTATAGGTATTCTGGCTAATTTTGGAGAGTATAAATGGAAAGAAAGAAACCATAAAGTTTGACATGGAAGAACAATCGATTAAGGAAAAGTTAGAATTGAGAGAAATGGAGCTGATTTCCCTTTTGGAAATTACTCAAGCTATCAATAATAACCTTCCGACTGATTCTCTTTATAAAATTTTCGAGTTTACACTACGTGCTAACCTTCGAATGAAGAAGCTCGCGTTGTTCGTTTTGGATTCACATTGGGAGTGCAAAGTAAATTATGGTACTTCATTTCATTGTACGAGCCAGGAGTTATTGCCACAATTTTTGGTTTTAAAAAAGGAACATCAGTTAACTGAGGAGGATGCGCCTTTCAATGAGTTTGAATATGTATATCCGATTTTGCATAAATCTCAATTATTGGCACTCATATTTGTTGCAGGCTTGCCTGAAAAACAAGGAAGGGGTAATAATGCAGTAAATTTTATTCAGGCAATTTCAAACATCATTATCGTAGCAATAGAAAATAAAAAGCTCGCTCGCCGACAATTAGAACAAGAGGCATTGAGGAAGGAGCTGGAAATTGCAAGTGATGTTCAACAATATTTATTCCCGGATGAATTGCCAAACGGGATCCGATTAAAAATTGAAGCCAGTTATTTACCACATGATCGGGTAGGGGGGGATTATTATGATTATATTCCTATTAATAAGAATCAATTTCTCATTTGTATCGCCGATGTTTCAGGAAAAGGTATTCCTGCAGCCATATTAATGTCAAATTTTCAGGCATCTCTTCATACCCTTCTTCGTCAAACAGGAAATTTGCGTGAAATTGTTGAAGAGTTGAATTTTAGGGTAATGGAAAGTGCAAAAGGAGAAAAGTTCATCACTTTTTTTGCCGCTATTTATGACCACTCATTAAAATCAATGGTTTATTTAAATGCAGGTCACAACCCCCCAATACTGATGAGAAAAGGAGGTCAGATAGAGTTATTGGAGGATGGAACTACCGTTCTGGGGGTTTTAAATCCACTGCCATTTATAAACGAAGGATTCATAACTGATTTAACTGATTTCACTTTATTTACGTACACGGATGGTTTAACTGAAACAATAAATGAAGAAGGTCAGGAATATGGTATGGAACGATTAATTGAATATTTGGAACAAAATAGCCATAAAGACCTGTCTGAAATTCATCAGGATATTATCATTGAATTAGACTCTTTTAAAGAAACCAATAACTATATGGATGATATCACGCTACTAACTTGTAGAGTGAACGAATGAAAATGTATCTTCACAAAACCCCCTACATTCTCCAGCGATTGTATCCCAAACGAATTTGGAATTACCCGGCAACCGACAAAGTGGTATATTTAACTTTTGATGACGGCCCGACAAAAGAATTAGGCCCATGGATTTTAGAAACATTAGAAGTGTTTAATGCCAAGGCGACCTTTTTTTGTGTTGGAGAAAATATAACCAAGCTTCGAGAGTTTACTAAAAAGATCCTTGATCAAGGTCATGAAATTTCAAATCACACCTTTAATCATCTCAACGGGTGGGAAACGGACGTTTCTTCCTACATAGAAAACATTGAAAAATGCCAATTGGAATTGGAAAATTTGAATTCTGTAAATAAACTATTTAGACCACCATATGGAAAATTGACAAGCAAACAAGCGAGAATTTTAGTTGAAAAGGGGTATAAAATAATCATGTGGGATATGTTAAGTGGAGATTTTGATAAAAATCTATCAGGTGATGATTGTCTGAAACAGCTAAAAAAACACACGAAACCAGGATCTTTGGTTGTGTTTCACGATAATATTAAAAGTGAATCAATTTTAAAAAAGGTACTGCCTCCATATTTGTCTTATTTTGCTGAAATGGGATATTCGTTTAAATCTTGTCCGTGGTAAATAATATTTTAGATATAATATTGGGAATTTCAGTCGTCCTTATTGCTTCTGAGTTATTTCTATTAATTAAACCTTGGCATAAACCAAAAGTAAAAATTGAATCAAATGAAACGCTTATTTCAATAATTGTCTGTGCCCGGAATGAAGAGAGTTTCATTGCTGATTGTATTGAATCATTGATCAACCAAACGTATAAGAATTACGAAATTATAGTATTGAATGATCATTCGACAGATAAGACAGGTGAAATTTTGGCGACCTATGTTGAAAATAAAGTTCATGTTATAAACGTCGATTCTCATCCAGAAACAAACCAAAATCCCAAAGCTTTTTTATTGAATATAGGTAGGCCTTATTGCCACGGTGAATTTATAGCCATTGCCGATGCAGATTGTGTTTATGCACCACATTGGATTGCATCTATGGTAGAGTATTCACCTCCGTTTGGACTGATTTCAGGAGTTGCAGGAGTTTTGAACAATCGAAATCAACATTTAGAATGGTTGGCAGCGATTGGCAGAATTTCACTTTTACAGACGCACACTTGTCCTACGGCTATTGGAAATAATATGATGGTTAGAGCTCAGGATATCGATGCGATTGGTGGCTTCTCAGTTGCGATGGATTCGATGACCGAGGATGTCAGAATGAATCATTTGATGAACAAGAATGGAATAAATACACACCTTGTTCATTATTCTGGAGTTTTATCTAGAACAAATCCAATTACATTTAAGGAAATGATCTCACAAAGAAAAAGGTGGATAGAAGGAGTGAAATTATTGCCAATACCCATTAAATTAGTATTATACTGCCAATCACTGTGGTTGTTTTTATTAATAGGCATGATTGGTTACTCGGTTCATTTGGCACTTTTATTCCTTTTGAGTTATAGTTTAATCAAAATGACAGTAGATGTTAAAGTTTTAAGGCATTTTAGCGAAAAATTTACTGTTATTGAATTGCTAAAACTTGAAATGTTTCGTCTATTTACTACCCCGATTTTTTTAATAACTACCCTTTTTGGAAGTAATTTTGTTTGGAAAAATCGCCAATTTAAAATGAATTGAGAATAATTTTATAAATGATAGAAACACACGCACATATATTCTTACCACAATTTACTGATGATCTACCCGAAGTAATCGATAGGGCACAGCGTTCGGGAATTGACAAAATATTAATGCCCAACATTGATGTTTCTACTATATCTGAAATGATAAAAGTAGAAAAGCAGTTTCCTGAAATCTGCAAAAGTATGATTGGTTTGCATCCCTGCAGCGTAAAGGCAGATTATAAAAATGAACTAGACGAAATTCATCGTGTCATTTCGGACCATTCATTTGTTGCGATAGGAGAAATAGGAACCGACTTATATTGGGATAAAACTTTTTGGGAGCAGCAAAAAGATGCTTTTTTAGTACAATTGGAATGGGCTATTACCTATCAATTACCAACGGTGATACACTGCCGTGAGTCTATTGATGAAACAATTGAATTAATCAAAAGGAAACCAGTTCGAGAGAATGCTGGAGTTTTTCACTGTTTTACCGGAACAGTAAAGCAGGCAAATCAAATCATTGAACACGGATATAAGATTGGAATAGGTGGAGTTGCAACTTTTAAAAATGGTGGAATCACCCCTGTAATCGAACAAATAGATTTAGAAAATGTGGTGTTGGAAACGGATAGTCCGTATCTTGCACCAACGCCATTTCGTGGAAAGCGGAATGAACCATCTTATTTGAAGATGATTGGACAAAAAATTGCTGAAATAAAAAACATTTCATTAGAAGAGGTTATTTTAAAAACGGACGCTACGGCAAAGGAATTATTCAATTTATGAAGTTAAAGTACCACAGAATAAATACAGCAGCACCAGACAAAGCAGATGCTTCTGTACTCATTATCTATACCGGAGGTACCGTGGGGATGGTGTTAGACCATAATAAATCCTTAATTCCATTCGATTTTCAACTGATAATGAATCATGTTCCTACCTTGAGCAGGTTCAATTTAATATTGAATGT
The DNA here is from genome assembly GCA_024643485.1 of Cytophagales bacterium. GTDB lineage: Bacteria > Bacteroidota > Bacteroidia > Cytophagales > Cyclobacteriaceae > JAHEMU01. The sequence continues at coordinate 4,084 of JAHEMU010000046.1, read as the reverse complement.
AATAGCATTTGAAGATCCAGTAGATTCCAGTAATATCCAACCCGATCATTGGGTAAAAATTGCCCAAATAATCAAGGATGGATACGATGAGCATGATGGATTTATCGTTTTGCATGGTACAGATACCATGGCATACAGTGCTTCCGCATTGAGTTTTATGTTAGAAGGGTTGAAGAAGCCCGTCATATTTACAGGTGCGCAATTGCCAGTGAGTTTCCCAAGATCTGATGCTCCTGAAAATATTATCACAAGCATAGAAGTTGCCGCAGCCAAAAAAAATGGAATAAGTGTAATACAAGAAGTTTGCGTTTATTTTGATTATCTACTTTTGCGCGGAAACCGATCAAAGAAGGTGGAGAGCCAACATTTTAATGCATTTAGGTCTGAAAATTATCCATCACTTGCCGAAGCCGGGATCAATATTGAATATCACGAACAATTTTTTTTACCTGAAACTGATAAAACTTTCGGAATTACAACGAATATTTGTGACGAAGTTGCTATTTTGAAGTTATTTCCTGGAATCTCCGGAAACGTTGTCGAAGGAATAACTAATATACATGGACTTAAAGGTATTGTATTAGAAACTTTTGGGTCTGGAAATGCACCAACTGCCATAGAAATAATGCGACCATTACGCAAAGCAGTTGAGAAAGGAATAGTTATTTTGAATGTATCACAATGTGTAGGAGGGAAGGTGACACAAGGGGCTTATGAAACCAGTAGGTTATTAAGTGAAATTGGTGTTATAGGGGGTAAAGATATGACGACAGAGGCTGCCATAACCAAAATGATGTACTTATTTGGGAAGGGGTTGTCTGGAGAAGCCCTCCGGTCGTCATTAGTTTCATCCTTACGTGGAGAACTATCGGATAGAAAATGATAGAATACTTGCAAAAGGTTGAATTTATGCATTTATTTGCGGGCTAGCAAAAAAGTGAGGAGAGGTGACCGAGTGGTTGAAGGTGCTCGCCTGGAAAGTGAGTGTGCTCTTTGAAAGGGTACCGAGGGTTCGAATCCCTCCTTCTCCGCAAAAAAATGTTTTATTTTAAAATTATTTGACTTAAAATTGAAGTGTAAAAACTAATACTAAACTATGAAACGACTATTTGTACCATTTGCGTTGGCCGGAATACTTACTTTCGGATTTGCATTTTCAAGCGTAGCTCAGGAATCAACTTCTGATACTACTGCTGTTGAAAGCGCTACCTCAGATTCTGCTGATGCTCAAAGTTCTGTAAATGCAACGGAAGATAATACTAGTATTACTGAAGTTGAAGCTGCTCCAGAAGCAGAAGCAGAAGAAAAATCATTCCAACAGGTTATTAAAGAAAAATTCATCGAAGGTGGTGTTGAATGGATGTCTCCTGTATTAATCTGTTTAATTTTAGGTCTTGCTATCGCTATCGAGCGTATCATTACTTTAAACATGGCAACTACCAACACTAAAAAATTGTTAGCTAGCGTAGAAGATGCATTAGCAAACGGTGGTGTTGAAGCTGCAAAAGAAGTGACCGCAAATACCAGAGGCCCTGTAGCTTCTATTTTCACTCAAGGATTGATGAGAATGTCAGAAGGTATTGAGATGGTTGAAAAATCAATTATTTCTTACGGTTCTGTTGAAATGGGCCGACTAGAAAGAGGTTTGGTTTGGGTGTCTTTATTTATCGCATTAGCTCCAATGCTTGGTTTCACAGGAACTGTAATTGGTATGATTGGTGCATTTGATGATATTCAAAAAGCTGGTGATATTTCTCCTCAAATCGTTGCTCGTGGTATCAAGGTAGCCCTTTTAACTACAGTAGCTGGTTTGTTTGTAGGTATTATCTTGCAAGTTTTTTATAATTATCTTGTGTCTAAAATCGATTCTTTGGTTAATCAAATGGAGGATGCATCCATTACATTGGTTGACATGTTAGTGAAGCATAACCTATCTAAATAATATCCATGGAAAATTTAGTAGATATAGGATTATGGGGCGCCGAGATAATGGTGGTAGTAGGAATACTAGCTGCTATTGTGCTGCCGCTAATCAACTCCCTAGGGGATCCCAAAGTGTTGGTTAAGTCACTAGTCGGTGTTGCAATATTAGGAACATTGTTTTTAGTAGGATGGTTAATGTCAGGAGACGAAGTTACCCCTACCTACATTTCCTATAATGTAACTTCTGCCGGAGAATCAAAACTAGTAGGTGGTGGTTTGATGATGATGTACTTATTGTTCATTATCGCAGCTGCCGGAGTAGTTTTTTCCGAGGTTTACAAAGCGTTAAAATCATAATTATAAAATAATTAAGGACATGAAAAAAAAGCAACGAGTTAGTCCAGAAATAAATTCAAGTTCGATGGCGGATATCGCCTTCTTACTATTGATTTTCTTTTTGGTAACTACAACCATTGCCAATGACAAAGGTTTGTTTCTGCTTTTGCCTCCTGATCCTGATCAAATGGAAGACGTTGATATTAAGATTCCTGAGAAAAACTTATTCAAAATTCAAATTAATTCTGCCGATAAATTATTGGTGGAGAATGAACCGTTTACCGGAAAGATTTCTGATCTAAAGGAAATGATTCACGAATTTGTGATGAATAATGGAAGGAATCCTAAATCGTCAGACAATCCTCAAAAAGCAATTGTTTCTCTTAAAACAGATAGAGGAACTTCTCAAAAATTGTTTATTGAAGTAGTTGACCAGATCAAAGGGGCTTATCATGATATTTATGCGGAACGCGCTGGTGTGACTAATGAGCGATGGAGAGAGATTTCTGCTTCGCCTAAAGAATCACCTGAATTTGAAAGACTTTACGAATTAGGTAGAGGAGTTCTACCTGACGGAAAGCCTGAAATTCCAATGAATATTTCAATTGCAGAACCAGATTAAAAAAGGAGGGAAATATGTCAAAATTTAGAAAAAAAGCTGCTACTAAGCAGGATATACCAACCTCTGCTTTGCCAGATATTATATTCATGCTATTGTTCTTTTTCATGGTAACAACCGTGCTAAGAGAAAATACACTGAATGTAATGCAACGAATTCCAGAGGCAAATGAATTGACAAAACTTCAAAAGAAAACTTTAGTGAAACACCTTTATGTAGGTGCTCCGAAAAAAGTGGAATTATGGGGTACGGAGCCTAAGATTCAAGCAGATGATATCTTTATTGATACTAAAGATGTCGTGTTGTGGGTTTCTAAGGAAAAAGCAAAAATGAAAGAACATGAAAGAGATTTGATTACGGTCGATCTTAAAGTGGATGAAGAAGTGAAAAGAGGTATTATTTCCGATATTGAACTTCAATTGAGGAAAGCAAATGCTAGAAAATTACTCTACACTACACGGCAGCATGTTGAAATATAAGGTAACTTTATAGTTACTATTAAAAAGGGCTGATTGAATTTCAATCAGCCCTTTTTTTGTGACAAAGTTTTGTTATTAACTTAGTCTGTAAGGGTATATCTTGCTATATTACTAAATGAAAAAGAATCAAAATTCGATTATTAATGCCTGGTGCATGTATGATTGGGCTAATTCAGTCTATTCTTTGGTTATATCAACTGCTGTTTTCCCGGCCTTTTATAATGCCTATACGGCTGAATATTCAGGAGGGGATACGGTAGAGTTTTTTGGCTTTCATTTAAAAAATTCAGTTTTATATTCCTATTCTCTTTCCTTTTCATTTCTTTTTGTGGCGGTTGTGGTTCCATTTCTTTCTGGTATTGCCGATTATAAAAGAAACAAGAAGTCGTTTATGAAAGGGTTTGTGTACATCGGTGCATTGGCTTGTTCTTCTTTGTACCTCTTCGATGGATCAAACGTAGAATTGGGAATTATCGCTGCAGTAATTGCGAGTATAGGATTTTCAGGTTCTTTGGTGTTTTATGATGCCTTTTTACCGGAAATAGTAACAGAAGATAAAATGGATAAGGTCTCGGCAAAAGGTTACGCCTTAGGGTATATTGGCTCAGTTTTACTTTTAATTTTCACTATTTTTTCTATCCAAAATTTTGAATTACTTGGTTTCGAATCTTCCAAGGACGCCATGCGATTTAGTTTTTTGTTGGTTGGAAAAAACTAAATCGCATGG
>JAHEMU010000349.1 GCA_024643485.1 Cytophagales bacterium | reverse complement strand
CAGTCCGGCGGTTTTTAGACCTACCAGCAGCGTCATCATTTGAAGATACCGGAGTAAATTCACCCTTTCCACCTGCAGTTACCTGACTTGGGGTAACCCCTGCGTTAATCAAGATTCTAACAATTGAAGTTGCACGCATCACACTCAAATCCCAGTTATCTGACATATATTGTGAGGTTCTACCAATTGGCACATTATCCGTATGCCCTTCCACCATAATTCCAATGTCGGGTTGATCCTTTATGGCAGTTGCCAATTGCTTCAGCGCCGCCTGGCCTTTAGGGTCTACCTGAATACTTCCAGAATTAAACAATAGTTGCTCCGCTAACGACACATATACTTTTCCATTTTTCACTGAAACTGTTAAATCGCTTTCTTTGAAGTTCAATAGCGCATTGCTGATATTCTTTTTAAGCTTATTCACCGCTTCATCCTTTCTCGCTAGGATGTCTTCTAATTCCTGCACTTTCTTTTCTCGTTCTTGCAAATCGGCCAGTAAGGTTTCGTTTTTCTTTCTGGTATCTTCCAAGTCATCCCTCATCGCCACCAAACGGTCACGTTGTTCTTCCATGTCCCTACTTAATTTACCACTATTATTGAGTAGATTATTATAATAACCGTCTAACTCTTTATATTCTGAACTTAATTTATTGTATTTTGATTGTCCTTCTCGATAGGCTTGTCCCAGGGACGCTGTATCGGATTTTAGTCTGCTGAGCTGTATTCCCACATGTTCTAATTCTAAACTACTTTGCTCTAGGCTGTCTCCTCTTTCTGCGAGATCCCCCTCTAATTTTACTTTTTGCGTAAGTAATTCATTGTATTTTTTCTGCGTGACACAAGCAGAGCTTCCAACTAACACAATCAAAAAGGAAAAAGTAATTCCCTTTACTAGTCGATTAAAAAATTTGTTCATTTTGTTGTAGTTTTTAATTTATGTGTATTGCTCAAAAATCACACCAAAACTAATACATCAGAGGACTTCTTTAATAAAATTCACTTAATATATTTGTAAAATGTACGATCGAAATTTAAAGGACAAGCTAGACGATAAAAAAACCGAGAATTCGCTTCGAAAATTACCCTTTTACTCCGACGGAATAGATTTTTCATCGAACGATTATTTGGGTCTGGCGAGAAATTTTTCTCTTAAAAAGAGCATTATCAGCGCTTTAGAAAACGATCAAGAAAAATTAGGGTCTACGGGATCGCGTTTACTTACCGGGAACTCCAAAAAAACGGAAAAATTAGAAGAATCCTTAGCTACCTTATTTAAGTCAGAAGCGGCATTAATTTTCAATTCAGGATATACCGCTAACCTGTCTGTCTTATCTTCGGTACCCACCCGACACGATACCATTTTATATGACGCCGATTGTCATGCCAGCATAAAGGATGGGCTTCGATTATCATTAGCGAAGCACTACTCTTTCCAACATAATCATCCCGAGGATCTATTAAAAAAATTAGCTAATTGCACTGGAAATGTTTTTGTGGTTGTAGAATCACTTTATTCCATGGATGGAAGTATCGCTCCGCTAAAAGATTTTGCCACTATCTGTAAGGCACATGGTTGCGCATTGATTGTAGATGAGGCACATAGCACAGGAATATATGGATTGAACGGATCTGGATTAGTTTGTGAAAATCATTTGGAAGAAGAAGTGTTTGCTCGAATTATGACATTTGGCAAGGGAATAGGGTTTCAAGGCGCCTGCGTAGTTGGATCTGAAGTATTAAAACAGTATTTAATCAATTTCGCTAGGCCATTTATATATACCACCGCCACTTCCCCGGCTGACATTCTTCACTTAACAACCATTTTTGACCATCTAAAGGAACATCCTGAATATGCACCCCGTCTTTTTGATGTAATCGAATTTTTCCGAAAAAAATTAAATGAGTTAAGCCTAAACGGTCATTTTTTGGACAGTAAAAGTGCCATTCAAGCGCTCATTGTATCTGGAAATCATGAGGTGAAGCATATTTCTTCCAAATTAAATGAAGCTGGGTTTCATGTTTTTCCAATCCTTTCTCCCACCGTTGAAAAAGGAAAAGAGAGAATTCGGATCTGCCTCCATGAATTCAATACAGAAAAAGAAATTACCGATTTATTACACCATATTGTTACCATCATTCATGAATAGGAAAAATTTTTTTATCAGCGCGATAGGCACTGACAGTGGCAAAACCATTGTTTCAGCCATATTAACGGAATCATTGTCAGCCGACTATTGGAAACCAGTACAAGCTGGCGCCCCAAAAGATTCAGAATTGGTAAAATCACTGATTTCAAATGATACCACTATGATTCATCCGGAAGCATTTACATTAAAAACACCCGCTTCCCCTCATTACGCAGCGCAATTGGACGGAGTATTGATTAAAATAAACGATATAAAAAAGCCGCCCACTTCTAATCACCTCATTATTGAAGGAGCTGGAGGCTTGATGGTGCCTTTAAACCAAGATGAAATAATGGTTGATTTGGCAACTCATCTTCAATCTGAGCTCATTTTGGTTATTAACCATTACCTTGGGAGCATTAATCATTCCATATTATCTATTAAATACTTAATTTCAAATAATATAAAAGTAAAGGGAATTATTTTCAATGGATCACCACATTCTCCTTCGGAAGAAGTAATTGAACGCCATTGTCCTTTTCCTGTTCTTGGAAGAGTCCCTTCCATTGAACATTTAAATAAATCGACCATTTCAAGAATTGCAGAAGAATGGAAAACAAAGCTAATCTAAAAAGCAACTTATTAGAACGTGACGCTAAAGTAGTGTGGCACCCCTTTTCCCCAGTAAAAGGAGGATATCAATTAAGGGGAGTTGAGGCCGCAAACGGATTATACCTGACCTTAGAAAATGGGGAGAAGATAATCGACGGGATATCTTCTTGGTGGGTAAATAATTTAGGGCATTCCCATCCTGAAATTGTTCAAACCATTTCAGATCAAGCAAAGCTACTTACCCATACTATTTTCGCCGGCTTTACGCATGAACCGGCGGTACGATTAGCTGAAAAAGTGCTACATTTCCTGCCCAATCAAGAAAAAGTATTTTTTTCTGATAATGGAAGTACCTCGGTAGAAGTGGCCATAAAAATTGCGTTACAATACTGGAAGAATATTGATCAAAACAACCGAACTAAGGTCATTGCCTTTGAAGGAGCGTATCACGGGGATACTTTTGGAGCTATGTCGGTTGGAGAACGTGGCTCTTTCAATCTGCCTTTTGA
>JAHEMU010000348.1 GCA_024643485.1 Cytophagales bacterium | reverse complement strand
ATCTGGTGGTAGCCAACCCCATCGGTAATGATCAGTATTTGCCCTGAGGGATGGGTATGCCAATGGCTTCTTGCTTTGGGTTCAAAATAAACATTACCTGTAAGTGTTGTGTGTATTGAATCTGCTGCAACCAAACGAATAGCATAAGCATTCCCTGTAAAAAATTCTTCCGAACCTTTTTCACCGTTTGGGAAAATGGCATTCAATTCGTTTTTGTCCGATTCATTATTTTGCTGTTCTGTTTCTGTATTTGTATTGCACGCCTGACCAATCAATAGTAAAAGTGAAACTCCAAGTGTTATTATCGATCTCATATTATCTGTTTTAATTTTCTTTAAAGATTTTCTAGAGCTTGCGTACAACATCATAACAAACCCATTACCCATTACATCAATAAAACGTTTTGAGCTTGTTTTCTTTATGTTATCTGAAAATAACAAAAAATTATTGCAATAAAAACACAAAAAGAGATGTAAATTAAAGTTTCTACATTATGCTATATCTTGAAAATTGCAAATGGAATTTTGGATAGGAGACAGGCGGGGAATGAGAAAGAGAAACAGAAAGGGATCAGAGGTATCCAACATGTTTATGGAAAAAATAACAGTAGGTAAGTGGAAAGTGGACACTGACGTATTGATTCTAATTTAGTAGAAAGCAGCATCCACCCAGTGGATATAAGAAGAAAAAATACCTATTTACAGGCTCACTCACACCAGGCGGCAGAAATGAAGGCAGCAGCTATGTACTCGTTTATGGCTACAACTAAGTCCTAATGCAATAGAAAATTCTATCAAAGGCGATTATAATGTGAAGGATTTTCATATCTGATGATTCCGCCGCAGGACGTATAGCCAATGTTAGGTTTCGCGTACTATTGTTTAAGAATTTCAAAAAGATCCATATTTATATACAAGGTCTCTCTCCCGATTTTTTGTGATTTAACAATTCCGATGCGCTCAAGTTCTTTTAAATAACGGGAAGCTGCTTTTCTTTCAACACCCAATTTGTTTACTACAAATTCAATTTTTGAATAAGGTTGCTCAAAAAGTAATTCGACAAGCTCTTTTCTATAAATTTTAGGTGATTTTTCTTGTACTTTATTGATTGTTGAATCAAGCAGGTCTTTAATGTTTAAAATCCTACTAATAGTGTCAATTGAAGTTTTTTCAACTGCTTTAAGCATAAACATTATCCATTCTTCCCATTTTCCTGTTTGATTAGTCTGATTTAATAGGCGATAGTATTCCGGTTTGTTTGCTATTATATATGAACTTAAGTATAAAATCGGAACATCAATCAATTTATTAAGTATTAGAAATAGAATATTTAAAATCCTACCGGTCCTTCCATTTCCATCATAAAATGGGTGAATACTCTCAAACTGGTAATGTAATATTGCTAAATTTATCAAGGGAGATAAATCATCTTTTTTGTTAAAGTGTGTAATGAAATTTGTCAGTAAATCGAGAATATCTGCTTTATCTTGGGGTGGAGTATAAACTATTTCTCCAGTTGTTTCATTTTTTAATACCGTTCCAGGAGTACTTCTTATCCCTTCCGTATTATTAATCAATTTTTGTTGTATAGTAACAATATCATTTACTCTTAAAAATCCTTGACTTCTTGAAAGTTCAAATCCATGAAATATTGCTTTTCGGTAATTAACAACTTCCTTGGCTTCAGGTGAGATATTAGTTTTTTTAACGGTTAATGCTTTATAGAGCTCATCTTGAGTAGTGATAATATTTTCAATTTCGGAACTATCTTTTGCTTCTTGTAGAACGATTGCATTAATCAACATTGCTTGGTTTGGAATTGTCTTTGCTACCCCTTTTAGTTCAGCTAATGCTGCAGTTGACTTATTTGTTTGTCTCAGGATTTCAATTGTTTCCACTTTTTCTCTCGAAGGTGGAAGTTTTTCTAGTTGATAATGTGGTGTATTTTGTCTCATATAAACTTGAATGGTACCAAAAATAAGAATAATGGTACAAGTAACGATATTTGAGTCCCTTTTTTTATATTAAGCTATCGTTTGGCTATGATGAGTGGGGATTAGATAGCACTAACCTTTTCTCTCGCACATAGCCACACCTTGATTTAAATTTAAAACTTGTGGCGGACTTTCCAATCCCCACGAAAATATCATGACCGATGAAACCCCATTCATTCATAGCATTTGTTACATGGCGTTTTACCATGTTTCGTATCGGTATTCAGAGATGAATTCATGTCCGTTATATTTTTTCCTCTTTACCTTCAAGAGACGTGATTCATCATATTCATAGGAGGTTTCGTCAGCGTAGGTTGTATTAAGCATTTCTCTGTGTTCAACATTACCAGATGTTGAATTCTTAAATACCTCCGTTCCTTTCGATTCAAGTTCATAGTGCTGGGTTAAGTCTTTAATATTTCCGATGTTATCTGAATTAAGGAATTCAAACTGCTCAGCAGTTAGTGTGACCATGTTGACATAGCCTGTTTGTCTGAAACTCTGTTTATAAGTTGTCCCTTGATCATATTGATAAGTTACTTTACTAAAAAAGACCTGCTGAACACTTTGTTCATAAACGTATGAACTGAAGAATTCAAACTCCAGACGTTCAGTAATTCTACCGTTTGAGTCATAGGTCTCGATGGAAGTGTATCCCAGTTCTCCATCTCTGTATCCTTTTGTTAAGGATTTGGTGTCGAAATACTGCACTTCAAATAAAGTAGTATCAAACTCAAATTCGATGTATTTTGAAAGCAGATCGTTTTCATAGACCAAAGTTCGAATGAAGTCAACCTGAGGTGGTTCTCCATGTGACTGAATTGCACATCCTATGCAATTCGATGAAATGAGTTGGGTGTTCTCGTTAAAGTGAAATTCATTTACAAGCATCAACCCAATTGGCTCAATCAGTGATTCGCTATTGGTACTTGGAACTCTCCAATATTCTTTGATTGATTTCCAATTAGTCGTTTTGACCTGATCCAAGTTGAAATCTTCTAGTGTTGATTCTGGATGATTGTATGTTTGTCCTTGACAAGCGCCAATTAGAAGTGTTAAAAAATATATTAGGAGTAAATTTTTCATCTAGCCGATTATGACATGTAATATCATAACAAACCCATTACCCATTACATCAATAAAACGTTGTGAGCTTGTTTTCTTTAAGTTATCTGAAAATAACAAAAAATTATTGCAATAAAAACACAAAAAGAGATGTAAATTAAAGTTTCTACATTAACCTATAGCTTGAAAATTGCAAATGGAATTT
>JAHEMU010000347.1 GCA_024643485.1 Cytophagales bacterium | reverse complement strand
AGAAGCTCTTACCCATCGATATTGTTTAAGGCTATCCCAAAATTTAATTACAAAAAAGATTAAAAATGTTCCTGGAAGAAAAATCCCAATCGCCGCAACAATTCCGCCTATAAACTCTCCAGGAAGCCCCATTTGTCTCATACTCAAGGAACCAATAAACGAACTAAATGAAAATACAGGTCCAGGTAAAGATTGTACCAAACTATAACCTGATAAAAATTCCGCACTAGTTAGGTAGTGCTTAAATTCAACAAATTCCGTATACAACATAGGAATCAGGACTTGTCCACCGCCAAAAATCAGACTTCCATTACGGTAAAAATTTTCAAATAGTCTAAATGGTAGTAATTCCGGGTGTTTTCTTGTTAACGCCCCCACAATAGCAGCAATAACTAATACACCTGCCCAAAGTAAAAAATTACGCCAATCTACCTTTAGCTTTTTCTTTTCAACAATTACTTCTTGCTTTTTATATCGGTGCGTAGTAAAAAGACCTGCCAACACCAAAATTATAGGAAAAGCATAAGGGGTATTCGCCATAAAACTAATGATGGCAGAGAGTATCATCAAAATAAACCCTGTTTTGGTTGTCACTACTTTTCGTCCGATCGTTAAAGCAGAATAAGCCACAATCCCAACCGCCATTGGCTGTATAAAACGCGTAAATCGCAAATCAGCACTCATGTCAGCTAAATAATTAAACAAGACGCCGGCCATTGTCATAAATGTTACAGCAGGTAAGGCCCATACCAATAGTGTTAGGTAAGCTAATTTAGCCCCTCCTATTTGATACCCAATTGCGGTAATAGTTTGTGTAGATGTTGGTCCTGGTAATATTTGACAAAGAGCCTGAAGTTCTAATAAATCTTTTTCTGACAAGTAATTTCTTTTGGCAACCAGCCTTTTTAAAAACATTGCCATATGAGCTTGAGGACCTCCAAATGCGGTAATTGAAAGCCAAAAAACTTCTTTGAGGAATATGTAATTCCGAACTCTTTGCATCTATTATTTTTTCAATCCAATTTCCATTAATCGTTGATCCAAGTAAACTCCAGCCGTAATATCATCAAATCTTTTCGGGTGTTCCTTTGAAATGCATTGAGCTAAACAAGCTAAACTAACATCGCTTTTTGGGTGCATAAAAAAAGGAATTGAATACCTAGGTTCATTAAGTTTTGTTACTGAAGGATTTACTACCCGATGAATTGTTGATTTGAGTTTTCCATTGGTTAGTCGCTGTAGCATATCACCCACATTGATTACTAGATGCTCTTCTAAGGCCGTAACTCCAATCCATTTGCCGTCGGCTCTTAAAATCTCTAATCCTTCTGCTGACGCTCCCATAAGCAAGGTAATTAAATTAATATCACCATGTGCTCCTGCCCTTACAGCACCTGCTTTTGCAAATTTATCGTTGGTGATTGGGAAGTAATGAATGGGTCTTAATATGCTATTACCACATTTTACTTTTTCTTCAAAATAAGACTCCTCCAATCCCAAATACAGAGCAATCGCTTTAAGTAAAATTTGACCCGTTTTCTCTAACTGCCGAAAAGCTTCTTCACATTTCAATAGAAAATCAGGCTGCTCAATTACATCGATATTCGATGGGTAATTCAAATTACAATTACCTGGTTGGCCAACATGATAAAATTCCTTCAAATCAGCCAATGAGCTATCTTTTGCATGCTCTTTATATTTACCAACATACCCACGTTGTCCATTGAGCTCTGGTAATTCATACTTCTGCTTTAAAGAATCCTTCAATGAAAAGAATGCTTTTACCACAGTATATAAATCCTTCTCTAACTTAGGACTTAGAAAATGGTTTTTAAGAGCTATAAATCCAACTTTCTCAAATCCTTCACCTAATTTTTTAACAAATTCAAGTTTCAGATTTTCATCATCTGAAAGGAAATCTGATAAATTAAGTGAAGGGATTTGATTATAGTCTGAGGATATTGACATTTAAAAATTAATTTTCGTTTGAAGCTACCACAACTGTTATGGTTTTACTCATTGCTTCACCGTAAGATGCATGTACTCCGTTCGCAAATTGTAGTGTCAAAGTATGAGTACCTGGAGCCAAATTAATGTCCGTTTCCGTTTGCCCTTTTCCATAATGAATATGGGTTGAGTCGGCAGGTACTACAGTTCCATTTTCAACAAAGCTACCATCGATAATTAGATGATGATGTCCTTTACCTTCATTCACCATACCAGCTGGCTCAACTTCCATTCCAACTACACCCATGCTGATATGCAAAGCTGTACTTACTGTATCCCCATCCGAAGGAGAAACAAAAGAAACACTTGCCTCTACCACTTCAATTGATTCAACAGCGGTGGAATCGGCACCCTCCAATTGATCACTTTGCTTTTTACCGCATGAGAACATAACTGAAGTTATTAAAAGGACCAATGATATTTTTTTCATGTTTTTAGAATTTTCCACAATTTATATATAGCGAAACGGTTTTCAAAATCTTTGAAATCAATTTGAGAAAATCTCTTTTAATACGGGATAAGACTTTAGGACTCCAAACCCTGAACTGTGCTCTTTATAGTATAACAAAAGGTAATCAAGTACGTCCCTCCTATTCAATTGATTAATTTTCGGATGTTTTCCGTATTGATCTTGATCTAACGCCCTAAATATTAACTCAAATTCACTACTCACATTTGAATGATAATTCTGAGTTCCAAATCCTAGATACTTACTCAGTTTTACCAAAAATTGCAGATGAAAGTTTTCCAATCCTTGGTCGAGGTTTTCCAAGTATTCAATTGAACTAGCAATAAATTGAAAAGTATCCGAATTTGCTTCACTTTCTTTGATTGCTTTATAGAGCACTTCGGAAATAAACATTGCCAAAGTACTTTTCTTCACATCTGTAAATATGGAATACAATGGCGTACTCGTTTTCCATTCAGAAATACGGTGAATATCTCTTTGATTATGATGATAAACTACGAGATCTAGGATATTTAATGGTTGGAAATGCCCTACCCCTCTTTTAGACTTAGGGGAGCGTATTCCGTTGATAATATACGCCTGTATCCCAAATTCCTCCGTATAGATATGAGCAATAATTGAAGTCTCTTTAAGTTTAATATACCTCAGTACGATCCCTTTTGTGTGCGCTAACATATCATCGTACGATCAATAATTTACCTACTGCAGTTTCGCCTCCTGAATCTTCTGAAATCATAAAGAAATACACTCCAGATGAAACCAATTCACCCATGCTGTTAGTGGTGTTCCAAG
>JAHEMU010000045.1 GCA_024643485.1 Cytophagales bacterium | reverse complement strand
CAGAGGAGGTATTTGGTAAAAATAGGGTACAATATAAGCAATTCGAGTGGAAGTCGATGATTTCTGAAAATTTCGAACTTTACTATTATGGTGAAGGTGGAATTATCTCCAAAGATGCCCTCAACTATTTAGAGGATAATTTTGACCGTATCACGGATATGATGGGTTACCCCCCATTCTCCAAAACCAAAATATTTTTATACAATTCCATTACCGATTTACAGCAGAGTAACATCGGTATTCACTACAACGGACCCGTTTCTGGCGGTGAAACCAAATTCATTAAATCCAGTATAGAAATTGCGCATCCCGGCACCTTAGCAGGCCTGAAAGAAGAATTACTCTATAAAGTAACCAAATTATTGTTGGATGAAATGCTTTTTGGAGGTTCACTGCGCGACATGTTGCAATCTAATTTCATGACTCTTCCTGAATGGCTTACTGAAGGAGCAGCGCTTTATATTGCTAAGGGTTGGACCGTAGAAATGGATGATTACGTTAGAGAAATTGCCAGAAATGAAAAAAATATAAAATTATCACAGTATTCAGGATGGAGAGCTGCCCTACTTGGCCAATCGATTTGGAACTATATAGCTGAACGTCACGGGCAAAGTAATATCTCTAGCATTCTAAATTATATCAAAATCATCCGTAACGAAGAAAAAAGTATCGCCATTACATTGGGAATCCCCTTTTCAGAATTATTAATCGACTGGAAACGGTTTTATCTTCAAATGGATTATGAACTAGATAAAGATTATTTGGAAACCGACCCTACCACTCGGTTTATCCTGAAAAATCGCAAAGAATATTTTTATAAAAACATTCGTTTTAGTCCGGATGGAATGAAAGTCGCGTATAGCCGAAACGACCGAGGTCATTACAATGTGGTGACTTATGACATCGCCACCGACGAACAGGTAGTAGTTACTTCTGGCGGACATAAAGTAGTCAATCAGGATGTAAACTACAATTTACCGCTCATGGCTTGGGTCGACGATAATACATTAGGAATCATCGATGTTAGACAAGGTAAATACATCTTTTGGCTTTATGATGTGGTTTCTCAAACTAAAATTCCTCGTACCCTTGATTTTATCACCGAAGTTAATAGCCTTAGTTTTTCTGAGAACGGCAGACTTGGAGTTATCAGTGCTACGATGAATGGAAAAAGTGATTTATACTTATTGAGTACTCGACGTGATCGTCTAAAACAATTAACCGATGACTCATACGACGATATAGACGCCTCCTTCGTCCCAAATACCAATTCATTAATTTTTTCTAGTAATCGAACTTCTGACACACTTAATCTTCCAAATAAAGATTTTGAACACATCAGCAATAATTACAATCTATTTTTCTACGATTTAGATACGACCACCAACTTGTTAAAACGCGTTACTAATACGGTAAGCAAAGACCGAATGCCGGTGGCTATCAATCAGAATGAAATTGTTTATTTATCCGATCAAAAAGGAATTCAAAATTTATTTAAATACAATATTTCCGAAAACATCTACACTCAGCTTACTCGATATAAGAGAAATATCAAAGAATTCCATTATAACGAAGACACACAAGCATTGGTTTTTGTAACACTGGAGGATGCCAATGACTTAATTTACCTAATCAAAAGTTTTGATATAAACACTCAATATTTTACACCTCCCAGTGGCAGACAGCAAGCTCTTCAATTCAAACAATTAAAAGAAAAAAGAGCCAAAAGGAGCGAATTTGACGGTTTATCTATGAGTCAAATTATTGAATCGAGAATCGAAGAAAAGGAAGCTGCCAAGGAGTTAGAAGTGGACACGACTGCGACAGAAAAACAAAACGTTTTAAATACTGAAGACTATACGTTTGAAGACGAAGTAAATAAACCTGGAATGAGAAATTCTTTCCTTGCACAATACCGAAGGCTTAACTCTAAGGCTGGAATAACCGGGCCATTAGATTATGAAACATTATTTTCTGCCGATAAACTCGTCACTTCTTTCGTGATCGATCCACTTCGGGGATTCGGTATGACCGCACAAACTTCCATGAATGATCAACTCGAAGACCACCATTTTGGAGGAGGGTTAATGTCAACTTCCGATTTGAGGAGCGGCGACGTTTGGGGATTTTATAAATTCTATAAACAACGAATTGACTACGGTGTCCGGTATGATCGAAATGTTATTTTCTGGAAAAAAACGGGTGACTATTCCCGCTTAGATAAATATTATTCCAACCAAGTTACTTTTTCAGGGGCCTACCCTATCGACGTTCGTAGCCGAATTGAACTTCGTCCTTTCCTTTTGAGAACCACCTATAATGATTTGGGTGAATTAGATCAAAATGGATCTCCAAAACAGCCTGTTTACTTTGATCAAGTAAATAAAAACTACTTTGGAATTGATTTAGAATACGTTTACGACAATAGTGTCATTCTTGGAATGAACATCAAAGAAGGAACAAGGGCGAAAGTACGTGTAAGTCATGTCGAAAATCTGGGTAATAGAGATTTAAGCTTCACCAACGTACGGGCGGAAGTTAGGCACTATCAAAAAATACATCGTGAAATATCCATCGCAGGTAGAATATTCTATGGATCGTTTTTTGGCAATTCTCCAAAATCCTATGCAGTAGGTGGAATAGATAATTGGTTATTTAGCCAATCTAATACCCAAGGTAAAAGCAACCCATTAAACCCAGAAAGAAGTGGTGACCGCAGTGATTTACTTTTCCTTGAATATGTCAGTCCTATAAGGGGTTATAATTATGCTGAATTGTATGGGAATAACGCGTTGGTATTTAATGCCGAGTTGAGAATTCCTCTGATGAAATATCTTAATCCAAACTATATGCCTTCTAATTTCTTTAGAAACATACAATTCATCGGATTTTATGATTTCGGAAGTAGTTGGACAGGTTTTTCATTCCTCAATCCAAAAAATACCATTTCTTCAGTTACTGTTCCTGAAAATTCAGATGTGCTAAGCCCATTTGAAATTACCATCTATAATTACAAAAGTCCCTTCTTATCGAGTTATGGAGTAGGATTCAGAACCATGATGCTAGGATATTACACCAAATTTGATGTTGCTTGGCCCATGGATTTTTACCAAAAAACAAAGCCACGATTGTCAGTTACCATTGGATTTGACTTTTAGCTTTCGTCAAAATCTCGCATATTTGTGACATGATAAGATCAATGACCGGATACGGAGCTGCTTTTGCAGAAACCGATGAATACAGTGTTGCAGTTGAAGTAAAATCCCTCAATTCCAAATTTCTAGATTTGAATTGCCGTTTACCCAAAATTCTTAATGAAAAAGAATTGGAGATTCGGAATAAAATAAGCGAAGTCTTAATTCGTGGAAAGGTATCTTTGAATATCGAAATTGAAGAAAAAAGTGAAAACACCTCTTCTAATAAATACCACCAACCGGCATTCAAGAAACTTTATCATGAAATTAAACAACTGGCCGCAACGGTCAACGACCCCGCTGATAACGTATTGAAAATTGTGCTTCAGCACCCAGATGTAATTAATAATTCCAACATTGTAACCGTTCCTATTGCACTTTGGAATTTAGTGCAGTCAACTTTGGTTTCTGCTATTGAAAAATGTGATCAATATCGATTAACTGAAGGTGCAGAGCTTGGGAAAGTAATGCTAGAAAGCAAACACGCTATTGAAACAGGGCTAGAAGGAATAAAAGAACTGGATAAAGGAAGGGGAATTAAGATCCGAGAACGAATTCTAAGTAACCTTGAAAAGTTGAACCTTGAAGACGACGGATTAGACAAAAATAGGTTCGAACAAGAGATTATATATTATCTAGAAAAACTAGATATAAATGAAGAAATAGATCGTTTAAATGCGCATTTAAAATATTTTACTGAAATATTAAAAGAAAAAGCATTCAACGGTAAAAAGCTTGGTTTTCTAGGTCAGGAATTGGGAAGAGAAATCAATACCATCGGTTCCAAAGCTAACGATGCCGATATGCAGCGAATTGTCGTGGGAATGAAAGAAGAATTAGAAAAAATTAAAGAACAGGTTTTAAATATCCTTTAAGCATGAAATCGTTTTTCTTAAGTATCAAAAAATTATCACCGGAGGCAAATTTAAGCTTGTTGATATTCAGACTGATGATAGGCTTTGGAATGTTAACGCACGGCATTCCTAAATTAATGGCATTCACTGAAAAGATGCATACTTTCCGAGATCCATTGGGAATCGGTAGTCCTTTATCCCTTTCAGGGACCATTTTAGGTGAAGTAATTGCACCCATATTTATCATCGCTGGTTTATTCACTAGAATTGCCGCCATTCCTTTTACCTTCACCATGTTTGTCGCCTCTTTTATTGTTCATGCCCCTGATGCTTTTGAGAAAAAAGAACTCTCCTATTTATATGTTGCCGCTGGCTTCCTAATTTTTATGATGGGGCCTGGAGCATATTCTGCTGATCAGAAATTATTAAAAAACAGGGAATAATTGCTTATTCCCTGTACACGTCACCGAATTAATTAAGGTCAAAATTCAGGCATATTTTGTGAGACTCCTGTTATTTTACAGCAAGCAGCAGACAAGATTTCACCATATTGATAAATTCAGCGCGATATCCCTCTTCGTCTTCACCTTTAGCCCCTTTCGCTAATTTTACCACATCAGCATAACTCGAATTTCCTTTAAATTCTGAATCTCGAAGTAACATTCCGAAGTTAGCAACGGCCGCTGCCCATCGAAAATTATCAGAAGTTTCACTCAAGGTCTTATGTGTATCCTTTAATGGGTGCACAATTAACTGACTCGTGTTTTCATTTGGGTTTTTATATCGCAGTTTAATATTCATTATTTCATTTGAATCATTTACAGCCATCTTCTCGATAGGTTTGTTTCTCTGGTATTTTAAGGGGTCAATGGAATCAAATTCACTCTCCACCCCTACTGGAATAATTTCGTATAGTGCCGTAACGGTATGCCCTGCACCTAGCTCGCCTGCATCTTTTTTGTCATTATTAAAATCTTCATCGTTGAGTTTTCTATTTTCATATCCTATTAATCGGTAAGCTGCAACGTATTTAGGATTGAACTCGATTTGAATTTTAACATCCTTAGCGATAGTGAATAAAGTTCCACCAAACTCAGTGACCAATACTTTTCTCGCTTCGGTAATATTATCGATGTAGGCATAATTTCCATTTCCTTTATCTGCCAGAATTTCCATTTTTGAGTCTTTATAATTACCCATTCCAAATCCTAATACAGTCAGAAATATACCATCGTCTCGTTTGCTTTCAATCAATTTCTCCATGGAAGTATTGCTTGATTCTCCAACATTAAAATCACCATCAGTAGCTAGAATCACACGATTATTACCACCTTTCACAAAATTTTCCTTAGCAATTTTGTAGGCGAGTTGAATTCCTGCACCACCTGCTGTTGAACCACCGGAAGAAAGGTGATCGATGGCGTTTTCAATGGCGGCTTTATTGTCCCCACTCGTTGAAGGTAAAACTAGTCCAGCTGCACCGGCATACACCACGATTGCCACGCGGTCTTCTTCCCGTAATTCTTGAATAAGTAATTTAAAAGCTGATTTTAACAATGGTAGTTTATTGGCATCGCTCATCGACCCCGATACATCCAATAAAAACACCAAATTTGAAGCGGGCAATTTATCAGTCGCAATGTGTTTACCCTGCACCCCTATTTGAACTAATCTGTGCTTAGTATTCCACGGAGCTTCTGATAATTCAGTATGGACGGCAAATGGCCTACGATCTTCAGGATCAGCATAGTGATAGTTGAAATAATTAACCATTTCCTCAATTCGCACCGCATCTTTAGGAGGCAATTGTCCATTGTTCAAAAAACGTCGAACGTTTGCATAAGATGCTGCATCAACATCAATTGAAAAAGTAGAAAGCGGTTTTTTAGTGGGGTTATGAAATATATTCTCCTCAATGCCCTGGTAGTCTTCCGTATTTGCAGGAACCGGCGCTTGTAAACCGTACATTGCAGGTGCAGATTCGTATTTACTGTGCTTTCCGCGTGATTTTACTGTTACACCTGCTACAGACCCTGAGAGCGATTGCTTAACTCGGTCAGCGGCATATCCAGTTACCACCACTTCTGATAATTCCTGAACATCGGCCTGCAACCTAACATTAATCAATGCAGTGTTGCTTATTTTCACCTCTTGAGAAATATATCCTATAAAAGAATACACCAAAATCCCTCCAGTGTCAGGTACTTTTATTCGATAAATACCATTCATATCGGAAACAGCGCCTTCTGTTGTGCCCTTTAATAGAATATTAACGCCTGGAAGATAGGTTCCATCAGAATCATCTACAATCGTTCCAGTAATCCATCGGTCTGTTTCGACTCCCCGAAACGACATAATAAACAAAATTGCTAGTGGAAGTAATACTTTTCGTGCCATGATTTTCAATTTTAATTAAGACATGTTTGTATCATGATGCTATGAAATGTATTTTCCATAAATTTTCTTTTAATTTATTTTCGAAATAGGAACAAACGCTAGAATTGAGTTTAAATAAAGACATATCAAACTTATCTGATGACGATTTACTCGATTTATATCGGGTGAAAGCGGATATGAAAGTAATTGGCGAATTGTTTCGGAGATATTTGCCTTTTGTCTACGGAATCTGTTTGAAATATTTTCGTGATCGGGAGAAAAGCAAAGATGCTGCCATGAATATATTTGAAGAATTGCCTAAAAAAGTCACTCAACATGAAATACGAAATTTTAAAAGCTGGCTGCACGTTACTTCCCGCAATTTTTGCTTGATGCAATTGAGAAAAAAATCCATTGAAAATGCCTCCGTCGAATTTCAATCTGATTTTATGGAAATTCCAGAAAATGCGCATCATGATAATGAAATGGAATTGGAAAGTGATTTGGATAGATTAAAGTACTGCATGGAACAGCTAAAACTAGATCAACAAAAATGCGTAAAATTGTTCTATCTTGATAAAAAATCGTACAATGAAATAGAGGAATTGACTCAATACGAAATAAAAAAAGTAAAGAGCCACATTCAAAATGGAAAAAGAAATCTGAAAATCTGCATGGAATCAAATGGATAATAATCCATCACATATCGACCCAAAAGAAATTCAAAAATACTTGAATAATCAACTTTCTCAGGCTGAACGGCATGATCTTGAAAAAAAAGCATTAGATGATCCGTTTGCTAATGAGGCTTGGGAAGGTTTTGATCAATTTGAGGACCCAGAGATTGCATCAGATTTGGCTGAACTCCAATCAAGATTAGAAAAACGTCTTATTACGCCCACCTATAACTTTAATTTGAGAATTGCTGCTGCAGTTGTACTACTTATCGGTTTCGGATTTATATTATATTATTATGTTCCTAATTCCACTCAGACAACAAACCGAGAACTCGCTTTAAATGACGATAAATCAGTAAATGAGGATAAGTTAGAACAGTCCCCAAATTTTGAAAAGGACACAGAAGCCTCACCGTCTGAAAACTCACCAACTGAAAAAAGTAAGGCTGTTACGGTTGATGAAATTCAAACTCCACAACAACTATCGGAAGAGGAAACGCAAAAGGAATTATCTATTTTGAATGAACAGAAAGAAAGCAATACCCTCGCAGAAACAAATGCTTTGGCATTAACAGACAAAAAATTAAAAGACTCTGAGCCACCAGCATCGGCGGAGGTAACCGAAGCCCTGCAAGGCAGAGTTGCCGGAGTTGAAATTTCGAGATTAAATCGATCCGAAAGCATTTCTTTGGCAGAAGAAAAAGCGCTTCAAAAATCCGCAAAAAAGGCCTCTCCTGCTCCTACCGCACCTCAAGCATCCTCATCCTCTGCCATGAGAACCATCTCAGGAAGAGTCATTTCGGGAAGTGATAATACAGGATTGCCCGGAGTTTCCATTATTATCCCACAATCTACCACTGGTACGGTCACCGATGTAAATGGTAATTTCAAATTGAATATTGATCAAAACACCGAAATAATCCTGGCTTCCTTTATCGGATTTGAAACTTCGGAAATTGAAATTTCGAGCAACAATGAAGTCGAAGTAGTAATGAATGAAGACGTGAGCCAACTAAGTGAAGTGGTGATTACGGGGTATAGTAGCAATCAAGACGACCCCACCTCTATAGAATATGAGCGAGCACTTCCGGAAATTGGTTCTTGGCAGTTAAACCGGTATATAAAAGAACAGTTAATCTACCCTAAGCTTGCTGATTCCTTACAAATAGAAGGTCGAGTTGTCCTTCAGTTTATTGTTACTTCAGAAGGTAAACTGATCGATTTTAAAGTTTTAAAAAGCCTGGGCTACGGTTGTGATGAAGAAGCCATCAGATTGATTAAGAACGGACCAGCTTGGATTCCCGCAAAAGAAAATGATATCCCCATCGACCGCGAGGTT
Organism: Cytophagales bacterium; assembly: GCA_024643485.1. Classification (GTDB taxonomy): domain Bacteria; phylum Bacteroidota; class Bacteroidia; order Cytophagales; family Cyclobacteriaceae; genus JAHEMU01. Next base: position 3,857 of record JAHEMU010000045.1, on the reverse strand, counting down.
AGAATGACCATTCGTTTTAAGAAAAAGTAAGACCTTCTATCAGATTATTTTATTCCAAAAATACCTTCTCGCGGTTCTGAACTCTGTGATATTATAGATCTCTATTTTACGATTAGTTTTACGATTAGTATCAGCATAATTGCACGTTAACGTGATCTGTACGGATTAAAATCACGCCTTTTACACCCATTTTATATAGCATTATTAATATATAATTGTAATTTTTAATGAAATTACAATACAAGCTAATTTTTTTCACTTAGTACTCGGCCATACATAGTACTTTTACGTATACAGATATATCGAGCGATAAAACCGAAATAAAATGAACTATTATGAATCTTGAAAACACACAAGTGCAGATGCGAAAAGGAATCCTTGAGTACTGCATTTTGCACATCATATCCCGAGGTGAAGTTTACGCCTCCGATATGTTGGAGGAACTGACCTCCGCAAAGATCATGGTGGTGGAGGGCACGCTGTATCCTCTTCTCACCCGTCTTAAAAATAGTGGCCTAGTTGAATACAAATGGGTAGAGTCGAAATCTGGGCCTCCGCGGAAATATTACACACTCACTGAAACCGGGACTAATTTCCTGACAAATTTGAGTTCGACATGGGAAGAATTGGTGGCTTCTACACAAAAAATCACTGAAAAGATTAAATCCCGAAAGAAAAAACCAAGTAAAAAGGTGGAAGTAGAAACAATAACAACAACAACAGAGAAATGAAAAAGAATATAAGCATCAATATAAGCGGCATCATTTTCCATATAGAGGAAGATGGTTACGACAAGTTGAAAGTATACCTTGATGGTATTTCAAGCTATTTTTCCACCTTTTCAGACTCAAAAGAAATCATATCTGACATTGAAGGACGTATAGCTGAAATTTTTCTTTCAAAATTAAACGAAGAAAAACAAATCATCACTCTCGATGATGTAGATCACCTAGTATCTACCATGGGAAGTATTGAGGATTTTCAAGCGATTGAAGACCCCGATGAAACTGAAGAACAAAAACAACGACAAGGTCAAGGAGCCGGTCAAAATAAAGAAACCCATACACATTACACCCCGCCTAAAGGTCCGAGAGACTTAAAAAGAGATGAGTCACGAAAGATTCTAGGAGGTGTTTGTGCCGGTATAGCTAATTATTTCAATATAGATCCGTTATGGGTTCGATTGTTGTCGTTAATCCTATTCCTCGGAAGTTATGGTGTATTATTTATCGTATATCTAGTTTTATGGGCAGTTCTCCCAGGTTCCAACCAATTGGAAGAAACTCACAAAACCCGTAAAATGTTCCGAAATACTGAGGACAAAGTAATTGCAGGGGTAGCAAGTGGTGTTTCGACCTATTTTGGATTAGATGTTTGGGTTGTTCGGGTGCTATTCTTTGCCCTTACCATCGTTGGAGGCTCAGGACTTATCGCCTATTTGGTGTTATGGATTATTCTCCCTGAGGCAAAAACGATTACGGATAAAGTGCAGATGAAAGGTGAACCAATTACTCTTTCTAATATCGAATCAAATGTTAAACAAAGTTTAAACATTCAGCATGAAGAAGAAGAGCATATACTGGTAAAGATCCTTTTGTTCCCTTTTCGATTAATCGCCAAAATTATTAACGGTATTGGAACAGTTTTAGGTCCCATTTTACTACTGTTCGTTGATGTATTAAGGATTATGGTTGGGGTAGCAATAATGCTGGCCGGTTTTGCCGGAACATTTGCAATCGTAGTATCGACCGGGATATTGACAGGCGTATTGAGTGGTGGATTTTTAGTGTCATGGCAACATGATCATTGGAACCGAGTAAGTGAGCCAATATTAATGCTTTTTGAATCTATCCCACAAATTCATTATTTGATGGCATTTATTTTCGCCATTATTCCAATGCTTTTTGCTATTCTTTTAGGGATCAGTATTATCTCCAAAAGAATCGTTTTCAATGCAGTGGTAGGTTGGTCGATGTTTGGTCTTATGATTATTAGCGGAATATTTTTAGCCGTTAATATTCCAGGAATCGTTTACAGCTACCATGAGCAAGCCAATTATGAGGAAGATCGCTCATTTAATATCGATTATTCAACATTCGTTTTAAAGGCAGACCGCAAGAAAGGATTTGAGAATTATTATGTAACAGATTTAGACTTTAAAGGTCATGAAGGGACATCTATTGATATGAAATTAGACTTCTCTTCCCATGGATATTCGAATGAAGATGCTGAAGAACATGCCAAAATGGTACGATTTGATATCATTCAGGAGGATTCAACATTAATCTTTGATAATAATATCTCATTGAAGGAAGATGGAAAATTCAAATTTCAAGAATTGGATATTACGGTGTATCTGCCCTATAACAGGCCATTTATAATGGATAGATCGATTCGGAATTTAGTATCGTACCGAGCAATTGATCGATATGGATATAGCAGATCTCAAGTGAATGATGAAAATCGATGGATATTTACAGAAGAAGGATTAGAATGCTTGACCTGTGAAAAGGTAGACGACGGCTGGGATGACTATAGAAGCAATGAAACAAGTAGATTAATTGACGTTGCAGATTTTAACTCCATCGTTTTAAATAGCACTGTTTCTGTTGAAATCAGAAAAGATTCGAAATACCGAGTAGAGATTAGGGGCCAAGAATCTTATATCGATAACATCAGTTTTCATTCAGAAAATGGAGAACTTGAAATAAAGGATATCGAAGAATTGACTACCGCCAGAAATTATAGTCGATCAAGAGATGCGGTTCGTGTTTTCATCTACACGCCTAATCTTCAATCTATCGAACTTCGACAAGCATCAAAGGCCAACATCAAAGGTTTGAGTGGAAACGACTTCTCAGTAAGAATGGATGGCGCTGCATCTGCAGAAATGGATGTGGACTATGATGTAGTAGATTTATCGTTAAGTGGAAACAGTTCCCTGGAACTATCAGGGAGAGGTGAGCAATTATCTGCCGATGTGAATGGAAATTCAAATTTGAATGGATATAACTATCGGGTAAAGAACTCCATCATAAAAGTATATGGCGCTTCTTCCGCAAAAGTTTATGCTTCAGAAACAATTGAAATCAATCGTGATATCGTGAGTTCTGTTCAATATCGTGGAGGAGGTAGAGAAATTGACAGTAATCAGTAATCAGTAATTTTTACTGACTGTTGTTGTAAAAGGCGCCTTTTGGGCGCCTTTTTTTATGCCAATTACTTTTACTGATTCTGACGTGAATTTTCTGTTAAATTTTAGCCAATAACCTATATCTTTACATCCTTATGGAATCATTTTTATCCTTACAGGAGTTTACTTCAAAAATAAAATCGACCTTAAAAGATCAAATGGGGGGCAGTTATTGGGTTGTGGCTGAAATCGCTTCGATTCAAATCGCTCGCCAAGGACATGCATATTTAGAATTAATTGAAAAAAAGGACGATTTAATCGTATCGAAAATCAGAGCCAATATTTGGGCCGGACAGTTTCAAAGCATTCAATCTCAATTTATAGCTAATACAGGAGAGCAACTTAAATCGGGTATGCATATTCTATGTTCTGCTGTTATAAATTATCATGAAGTATATGGGTTGAGTATTAATTTATTGGCCATCGATCCTAACTACACTCTTGGTGAACGGGCAAAAAAGAGGCAGCAAATCATTGATCAGCTCAACTCTGAAGGCTTAATGGATAAAAACAAACAGCTGCGTCTCGCTCCTGTAATGCAACATATTGCAATTATCAGCTCATCAACTGCTGCTGGTTATGAGGATTTCCTCAACCAACTAACCCGAAATAACTACGGTTATGCTCATTCAACAAGGTTATTCGATTCAGTGGTACAAGGAGA
>JAHEMU010000044.1 GCA_024643485.1 Cytophagales bacterium | reverse complement strand
TGGCTGATTGACGATAAGTAGCAGACATCACTATTTCTTTTATCAAAGCCTTGGTGTCCCATCCATTTTGTCGGAATCGAATGGCAAGCGCATCTAACAATTCGGGGTGGCTTGGCATTTGGCCTTGCATCCCAAAATCTCCAGAGGTTGCGACGATTCCTTTTCCAAAAATTTCTTGCCAAATTCGGTTTACAAACACCCTTGCTGTTAAGGGGTTGTCATCACTCAGAAGCCATTCTGCCAACCCTAATCGATTACTGGGAAATTGAGTAGAATCAAAGGGCATTAACTTTTCGGGAGTTCCCGGTCGCACCATTTCGGCTTTCGCATCATAGTTACCACGAGCCAACACATAGGTATTTCTAATATTAATGGAATCTTTCATCACCATAACTTTAACCGACGATTGGTCTTTGATATTTAAAAATGGAAGATCCTTTTTAGCAACTTCATTGGTAATTTCCATATTTGGCGGATCTGCAAATGAAGCATCGATGGTTCCAAACAAGCCCTTTTCTGGGACTTGATCAAAAAAAGCAAAAGTTTTAAAATACTCCTTTTGGGAAATGGGATCGTATTTATGGTCGTGACATTTAGCGCACTCAAAGGTCATCCCCAAAAATGTTTTACCAAAAGTATTGGTTCTGTCGGTCACATATTCTATTCGGTATTCTTCATCTATTACACCACCTTCTTGTGTAATTTTATGATTTCGGTTAAAACCCGTAGCAAGTAGATCCTCCCGTGAAGGGTTGGGCATTAAATCTCCTGCCAATTGCATTTTAACAAACACATCGTAAGGATAATTTTCATTAAAAGCGTGAATCACCCAGTCTCTCCAAGGCCACATCGTTCTCAACCCATCGTCTTGATAACCGTGTGAATCAGCATAACGCGCCACATCGAGCCATGGCATCGCCCATTTTTCTCCAAAATGCTTATTCCCCATTAATTCGTCTATAATTGCTTCATAAGTCTCATCTGTTGGGGAGGCTAAGAATCTATCTTGAAGTTCAATAGTTGGGGGTAAACCAATTAAGTCAAATGACAATCTTTTGAGTAACCGCTGTGGTTCACTCGAATTCCCAGGAGCAAGCCCCATCAATTCAAGCTTTTTTAACACATACCGATCAATGTCATTTCTCACCCACTCCGATTCCAAATTGGGTATATTATTCATTTTAGGTTTAACAAAAGACCAATGGGGTTCAAATTCGGCTCCTTCGGCTATCCATTGCTTCAACAATTCCTTTTCTCTTTCTGTTAGCACCACATTAAATCCGGGAGGAGGCATTTGCTCATCGGGGTCGTCAGAAAAAATTCGGTACACCAACATGGAAGCCTCCACATCACCAGGAACAATGGCAAATTCATTTACTCTATCTTTTAAGTGAGCCAACGCCTCTTCAGCAATATCTAACCTAAGCCCAGACTCCCTTTTCGCTTTATCCGGGCCATGACAAGCATAGCATTTATCGGACAAAATGGGTCTAATATCCGCATTAAAATCGACCTTATCACTTTTCTTAAAATGCTTTGAATCCAAGAAAAAAAATATAGCAATTAAGCCTGCCGCTACTGGAACGAGAATTAATATCAGTTTAATAAAATGCTTCATCCAACCATTTTGCCATTTATCCGTTTCAAATATCATTCAATATAGTAAAATCGCTATGAAAATGCATAAGCGATTAATTTATACTACATTTGCCCATTATTTTAATATTATGAAACATTTACTATCCCTTTTTATCGTTATTTATCTAGGAACCGGCTTTATTGCCAAGGCTCAAAATACGGATAAATACCATTACTATGTCGATTTAACAGAAGTTAAAGATGATAAGGTTAAAGTTGTACTGAAAACACCTAGCATTAATCAATCAGAAATTAAATTTTATTTACCTAAAATCGTTCCTGGAACGTACTCCATTGCAGATTATGGAAGATTCATCACTGAATTTACCGCAATGGATAAAAAAGGTAAAAAGCTACCCGTTACTAAAACGGAAGATAATACCTGGGTGATTTCCAAAGCCAATAAATTGGCGAGAATCTCCTATTGGGTAGATGACTCTTTCGATTTCGAAGGTGAAGGTCCTGAAATTTTCTGGCCTGCAGGTACCAATATCGAAGACGACAATATCGTGCTCAATCCCAGTGGTTTTTTTGGTTACTTTGATGGAATAAAAAATATTCCTTTTGAATTCAATGTAGTCCGAAACCCTCAATACTACGGAAGTACCGGACTAAAACTTAAAGGCAATCCGAATAAACTATCGGGTTCCACCAAACTCGTTGATGGCTTAACCATTAAACAAGAAGCCGTTGTAGACACCTATGAAACGGAAAATTATGATCACTTAGTTGATTCTCCGCTGATGTATGCTGAAGCTGACACTGCGATTATCAAGGTGGCCAATACAGAGGTACTTATCTCTAGTTATTCACCAAATAAACAAATAACGGCTAAACAAATTGCCCAAACACTATCCGAAACACTTACCGCTCAAGCGGCCTATCTTGGAGGTAAATTGCCCGTAGATAAATATGCGTTTATCTTTCATTTTACCACTTTACCCATTCAATCGTTTGGCGCGTTGGAGCACAGTTATTCCTCCTTCTATTTCATCCCAGAAAATAATATTTATGCGCTGGAACAAACATTGAGAGATTTTGCCGCACATGAATTTTTTCACATCATCACTCCGCTAACCATACATTCTCAGGAAATTCAAAACTTCGATTTCAATGACCCTAAAATGTCAAAGCATCTATGGTTATATGAAGGGGTAACGGAATACTTTGCCGGTAATGTTCAAGTTCAAAATGAGCTGATTTATCCAAACCAATACATCGGAATGTTGCGAGAAAAATTAATCGTTTCTCAAAATTTCTATGACAGTGTTCCTTTTACTGAAATTAGTAAATTCACCCTAGACAAATACCCAGATCAATATTATAATGTCTACCAAAAAGGGGCCCTTATTGGATTGTGCCTTGATTTACAATTGTTATCCCTTTCCGATGGTGAGTATAATCTTCGCGATTTAATCCTGGACCTTTCGAAGCGTTACGGAAAAGAAAAAGCATTTAATGACGATGAATTATTTGATGTAATTGGGGAACTTACTTATCCAGAAATACGTGAATTTCTACGCACTTACGTAGAAGGGCCCACCCCAATCAACTACACGGAGTTTTTCAAACTAGCTGGAGTATCGTACCAAAAAGAAATGGAGGTAGAAACAGTAACTTTGGGAATCGATAATAACGTGCTTACCCTCAACCCTGAAACTGGCAAGTTATCAATACAAAACCAAGACGCTTTAGGGGAATTGGGAAAAGCGCTCGGATTTAAAGATGGCGATGATTTGTTGAAAATTAACGATAAAGAAATCCCTGCAATTGGACCTGAATTACAAGGTTTTATTGGTGAAATCATTAGTGGTTTAGCCGCCGGAAAGGAAATCTCCTATACAGTTAATAGAACGGATGATTCTGGTGAAACTAGTGAAGTTCGACTTGCCGTGGAAAATTTTAATGCCAAAACTATAGAGCAGTTTATTATTCAGCCAGATGAAAATGCTACTGAAAAAGAATTGATGGTACAGAATGCCTGGTTATTTGGCAAATAGTACTTACTAGTTCAGAATTCAATATCTCGACTTAAAAAAAGGCATCAACAGATTTGATGCCTTTTTTTATATCCTTGTCCCGTCCTGAATTAAGTTAATCCTTATTCTGTAAGTACCCCGATCAGGGCTTCCAAGTCCTCAGCATTGTTCCAAACATGTAAACTTATTCTCAAAGATTCTCCACGTTCTGAAAGACTGATATTTTTCTCCGACAAACGAGAATTCAAATCAGATGGCATTTCTTTTTTCCATATTCCAAACATATGCGGACTACTAAATTCCTTCTCCTCCAACCAATAACCGGCTTGTTTAATTCTGCTGCGAAAAGGCTCAAGAAGCTCTTCAGCATATCGATTAATATTGGAAACGCCCCATTCATTCAACTGACGCAAAGCCTCTAATAACATTGGCACCAAAATGAAATTGCTATGCTCCCCAACTTCATAGCGCAATGCCCCGGGTTGATAATTCTTTTCATAATTTACTAACCCCTTGAAATTTTCACTGTCTGCACGATTGATCCAATTCTCTTCAATGGGTTCCCCTCCATCAAAATAGGAGCCAAAATAGGCCATACCAATGGAGTAAGGACCCAGCAACCATTTATAGCCCGCACAAATCAGTGCATCAGGATCTATTTCAGAAATTAAAAAAGGTAAAGCCCCTACTGATTGTGTTCCATCGATAACGAGTAATGCACCCACCTCTTTGGTTCTTTTTCTTATTTTATGAAGGTCAAATTTTGTACCGTCTGCCCAGTGTACATGCGGCATCGCCACCATACGGGTTTGTTCATTTATACTATTTAAAATCGCTTCGTTCCATTGCCTTCCTCTGTCCACTCGAGTGTTTGGAGCATGAACAACAATTAGCTCTCCATGGTCTTTTACACAAGACATCCAAGGATACACATTGCTCGGAAACTGCTCTCCCACAACTACTATATTTTCCCCTTTCTTTATCTGAATATTTTTTGCCACAACTCCCAATCCATAGCTTGCTGAAGGGATAACGACCGATCTCTCTGGCTCTGAACTCCCAATAAGCTTTGAAAATTCTCGTCTTAACTCTTCGGTCTCTTTAAAAAAATCGGAAGGTTGAATCTTATAAGGCGTGCGTTTTTTTATCATTCCTTCCATTCCAGCTTTTTCTACCGACTTCAGTAGAGGCCCCATATAAGCACAATTGAGATAATGTTTAGAGGGGTCTAGTTGGAATAACTCTTTTTGGCAATTCATAAATATTAATTTAATAGCAGGGAATCTCTCAAATATTCAAATTCAGAAGCATTTTTCTTCCAATAATCTATATGCAAATCCTTTTTAAAAATAGCAGTCGTCACTTGTTCTTTACCATCTACTCGGTTAATTTCCGTCCATTTTTTTATTTTAAAGGGAAATTGAGCATCAAATTCAACGGAAATAGAACGAGGTATATCGGCATAATTCAATGAATATTCCCAAGTTAAACCCTTATCCTCTAAATTAGCTTCTGCCACAATCGGCTGTAGAGGTATGTGGCTAAATCTACTGTTTAAAGTAGATGGAATAACTGTTATTGTACCCAATGGCAAAGCATTTGGATTTAATCTGATTCGATTGAATATCTCATCCTCCAACAAAGCGATTTTCATTTGAGATTCTGCATCTCCTTCTTTCTCAAAATAACTAAACCCTCGACTATGGTATTTTCCTTCTGATAAATTTATTTGAAGAAAAGTTTGTCCACACCATTCCTGCGCGGAAAATGTAGTTTTTAATGTATTGGGAAAGAGGTTTTCTTGAACAGGGGTAAATACCGAAGTCATGACCGAGTAAGGATAAATTCCTGTGATAAATTTCCTAGTGGCATTCATTTTCATCACGGTCACCTCATGGTCATCTAAAGTTCCAGGGTTATCCATCTTTACCTGTTTAACTTCAGAAAACGGTTCAGTGACAAACACCAAAACAGCGGAGCCTTTTCGAACTTCACCGTACCTATGTTGAAGAAGATCATAGCTTGCCACTTCGGCTTTACCAGCATACCAATAATCAGCAAATTGCTTTTCTGAGTAGATAGGCGCTAAATCTCCATTCACCACGCGAGGTTGATTGGAATTACAGGAAAATAAAATGATTAGGGAAAAGAAAATCCGGTTATTCATGCAACTAATTTACTGAATAACCGGATAATAAATATTTACTGAAGCTCTATTTCTTCTCCATTTTTATTTAGAATAGAATATTCCATGATGGAAAGAGCTGAATCCGGAATAATTTCAACCCATTTGCGGTATTTTAAAAACCACTTCATTCGTTGAGAGATAATCCCTTTGGTAAAGTATGCTGAAAGATAAGGGTGAACCACCATTACCAATTTGCTTTCATTTTGTTGTTCTAGCAAGTAATTCAAATTCTTTTCAATTTGGTCACTTACTAAGATTGTCGCGGTCACTTTTCCTGTTCCATTACAAGCAGGGCAAGATTCACGCGTTGCAATATTCACTTCTGGGCGAACTCGCTGACGCGTAATTTGCATCAAGCCAAATTTTGACAGAGGAAGTACTGTGTTTTTTGAGCGATCATCTTCCATGGCAACCTTCATGACATTCTGGATTTCCTTTCGGTTTTCCATTTTTCTCATGTCAATAAAGTCAATCACGATAATTCCACCCATATCGCGCAATCTTAATTGGCGAGCAATTTCCTTAGCTGCTTCAATATTTACTGAAAGAGCGGTAGCTTCCTGATCCTCTTCGCGATTTGATTTATTACCGGAATTCACGTCAATTACGTGCATCGCCTCGGTATGTTCTATGATAAGATAACCACCACCCTTGATGCTCACCGATTTTCCAAAAGCAGATTTTATCTGTTTTTCGATGCCGAAATTTTCAAAAATCTTTACCTTATTTTGGTATAACTTTAGGATTTTTTCACGTGTAGGAGCAATGGTTCTGATATACGAACGAATTTCGTCAAATATATCTTTATCATCAACCCATATATTGTCATACGACTCATTCAGCACGTCTCTCAACAACGCTGAAACCGTTGACATCTCACCAATAATTTTGGTATTTGGTTTTACAGAAGGCATTCGAGATACGCCCTCCTCCCAATTGCGCACCAGCTGTCTTAAATCAGTATCAAGTGAAGCTACGTCCTTTCCTTCTGCAGCTGTACGTATAATTACACCGAAATTTTCCGGTTTAATCGACGTCACTAAACGTTGCAGACGTTTGCGTTCTTCCGACTTAATAATTCTTTTGCTGATGTTTACGCCCTTCCCAAAAGGTACCAATATCAGGTATCTTCCAGCGAGGGACAACTCACAAGTCAGTCGAGGTCCTTTTGTAGAAATAGGCTCCTTAGCGATTTGGACCAGGATTTTGTTTCCTTTGGCTGTTACCTGGCCAAATTTACCATGCTTGTTTATGTCAGGTTCGTTCCTGAATTTATCAAGCTTTCCGTTGGTAAATTTACCTCGTTGAGAAAGTATAGCAAACTTTTGCAGCGTACTAAACTGTGGACCTAAATCGAGATAGTGCAAAAATGCATCTTTCTCATGTCCAATTTCAATAAAAGCAGCATTTAACCCAGGTACTATTTTTTTAACAGTACCTAGGTAAATGTCTCCTACTTTAAATCGTTCACCACCAGAGTCCTGGTGGTACTCAACAAGATTCTTATCTTTTAAAAGGGCTACCCGACCACCCGACTGAGTTGAATTTATAATTAATTCGTTACTCAAGGTGTCTAATATTTTAATTCAAGCCCGTACAAGATTTAACTCACATTATTTCTTTTTGTGTCTGTTCTTTCTCAGACGCTTTTTTCTTTTGTGAGTAGCAATCTTATGTCTTTTTCTTTTTTTACCGCAAGGCATAATATTACAGTTTATATATTTTAAAAATGCTTTAACTTCAGTTCTAGCCCTTTAAGTCTCAAAAGGGGTCGCAAAGATAGATAAAATTTATTAAAAAATAATAACAACCGAAATAAAATTGCTTTTATGAAAAGTAAAACTGACTTTTACCCCTCACATTTCTTCTATTTTTGGAAAAATTCAGCTCTGATATCCTCCTTTGGTACCAAACCAATAAAAGAGATCTGCCTTGGAGACAGACCCGCAACCCCTATTTTATTTGGCTTTCAGAGATTATCCTTCAACAAACACGTGTGGAACAGGGCCTGCCCTATTACTATCGTTTTGTAGAAGAATTTCCAACCGTTCAATCTTTAGCCTCGGCTTCAGAACAGGAAATTTTACGATGCTGGCAAGGTTTAGGCTATTACAGTAGAGCTAGAAATTTACACAAATGCGCAAACAATGTGGTGGATAAATACCATGGTGAATTTCCAAACACCTATAAAGAACTTTTAACTTTGCCGGGAATTGGCCCATATACTGCTGCTGCCATTGCATCCTTTGCCTTTCATTTGCCTACCGCAGTAGCCGATGGAAATGTATTCAGACTATTATCAAGGTATTTTGGACTTTCGCACGACATTGGCACCCAAAAAGGGCAAGAAGCATTCAGAAAATTAGCGAATAAATTACTTCCGGCCGAACACAGTTCCAATTTTAATCAAGGCATCATGGAATTCGGGGCTCTGCAGTGTGCCCCTCAACCAAAATGTGAAACATGCCCACTGTTTACTTCTTGCTTTGCCAGAATAAATAATCAACAAAAACAATTTCCTGTTAAGCTTAAGAAGCAGAAATCAAAGTCGGTACATTATTCTTATTTTGTATTTAAACGCGGTGATCAGCTTTGGATGAAGAAACGTCTTAACAACATTTGGAACTCATTATATGAGTTTCACTTGGAAGAGAACCAGGTAGACGACCCCATGTCAATTTTGTCGTCAATTGGGATTTCGTCTGCGAATGTCCAATCCATTTTGGAACCTGTAGAGGCTACTCATTTGCTTTCTCATCGCAAAATTCACGCTAAATTTTACTTGGTTGAACTCGACAAATCTCATGAATGGAACGAGCCCTCAGAAGCCTTTGCCAACTACTATTCGCTAGAGGAAATTGAACATTTGCCGAAACCAAAACTCATTGAAAATTATCTAAATGAAAAAATGCCCCTAAAAGCTGAGTAATTTTTACTAATTTTGTGTTAATTTAAGAATTATGAGTGGAGTAAATAAAGCTATATTAGTAGGAAGACTAGGAAAAGATCCTGAAGTGAGATACACTGAAGGAGGCGTTGCAGTAGCCAATTTTCCAATTGCAACTTCCGAAGTTTACAAAGATCGCACTACCGGCGAACGAAAAGAATTAACAGAGTGGCATAATATTGTTTTATGGAGAGGGTTAGCAGAAATTGCTGAAAAATACCTTCATAAAGGCGATATGATATATATTGAAGGAAAATTGAGAACTCGAAGCTGGGAAAAAGAAGGTGTTACCCGCTATACTACCGAGGTAGTTGGCGATAACATGACCATGCTTAGTGGTAAATCAGAAAGTGGAAGCACAGGCGGTTATAGCCAGCCGGCAGCTGATACCCATAAAGTAGCAGAACCTTCAAGTTCACAAAGTCAGAATTCACCTGCTGACGATGATGACTTACCTTTCTAATGTTGTTGGATCAATTATATAGTATTTGGAAACGATAGACGAACCTCCGAGTCAGGACTTATTAATTCTCCTCGCTAACATTGATAGTTCATTCTTGATTGGTTCAGGAATTGCACTTTTTATTTTGCTTTTTTTTAGTGCCATTATTTCCGGCTCTGAAGTGGCTTTTTTTAGCCTAAATTCTTCTCAAATTGAAGAATGTAGAGAAAATAGCACCAAAAACAAGCACTTACTTCACCTTTTAAAGAACCCACGACAGCTTCTTGCTACTATACTAATATTCAATAATTTAGTAAACGTCGCCATTGTAACTCTTTCCACCGTTCTTATGTGGGAAATTTCTGATGGCAGCGAGCTCACAGGAATGTATACTTTAATCACTACTGTGGTGGTGACTTTTGCAATCGTGTTTTTCGGAGAAGTAATTCCAAAAGTATTTGCGCTTCAGAACAACCTCTCCCTCGCGAAGAAAACAGCCGGTATATTACGTGTGATTCAATTCATCTCCAGCCCTCTTTCATTGTTGCTTATGAAAATAAGTGCAACGATTGAAAACAGGGTCGAACAAAAAGGTTATCAAATTTCAATTGATGAAATGAACCAAGCGTTGGAATTAACGACCGCGCATACTGAAACGACAGAAGAAGAACGAGATATTCTTAAAGGAATAGTTAATTTCGGAACACTTACCGTTACACAGGTTATGAGAAGCCGAATAGATATTACTGCGGTAGATCACGAGATTGATTTTCATGAATTAATGGATAAAATCAATAAGTCAGGCTTCTCTCGTATTCCTGTTTTTGATGAAACCATCGATCAATTATTAGGCGTTATTTACGTAAAAGATTTACTCCCTTTTATTGATAAAGATGAAACCTTTAAATGGCAAGAACTTATTCGCCCTGGCTTTTATATCCCCGATACAAAAAAGGTTGATTCTCTACTTAAAGACTTCCAAGCAAAGCGCATTCATATGGCAATTGTCGTTGATGAGTACGGTGGAACCTCAGGACTTATTACCCTAGAAGACGTCATCGAAGAAATTATCGGTGAAATCAACGACGAATTTGATGAAGAAGACATCGTTTACAATAAAGTTGATGAAAACACGTTTGTTTTTGAAGGTAAAACACTCTTAAACGACGTCTGTAGAATTATCGAAATTGAGCCATCGGTTTTTGAAAAAATTAAAGGTGATAGCGAAACTCTTGGTGGTCTGATTCTAGAACTAAATAGCAAATTACCCGGTGTTGGTGAGAAAATCACGTTCGAACAGTTTACATTTACTATTGTCGCTGTTGACAATAAGCGGATTAAACGAATCAAACTTATAAAAGAAAATATCGAATGAGGATACCCAAGATTATATATAGTTTAACTTTTTTACTTTTGGTTGCCGCTTGTAGTAGTGATTATTATCCTAAACCCAGAGGCTATAATCGGATCGAGTTTCCCGAACATGCGTATCGGTCCCTTCCCGATTCCCTTCCCTATATTTTTGAATATTCCTCTTACGCTAAAATGCTAAAAGACACCAGTCGAATTTCAGAAAAAGATTGGGTGGAAATCTATTATCCAAGGCTAAAAGCAAATGTGCATATAACTTATAAAAATCTTCATCAAAATATGGATCTTCTCAGGGAGTATTTAGATGATGCCTATTTTCTTACTTCAAAGCATCAAATAAAAGCATATGCCATCGACGATATCATAATGACTTCTCCTTCCGGGAAAACGTTTTCCATCGCTGAGCTGGATGGACAAGTACCCAGTCAATTTCAATTTATATGTACTGATTCCACTACTCATTTTATAAGAGGGGCATTATATTTCAATACAAAAGTCAATAACGACTCATTGCGACCGTCCATCGAATATGTAAAAGTGGATGTGTTACATATGATGAATACATTAATGTGGAGCGAGGAAATTAATTAATTGCACTTTTCGCCAATGATTGATTAAATTGCCTTGATGCCATCGTTTCTTGAAACAACAATCGAATTTATAAAAGGAGTAGGCCCACAACGGGCTGAATTACTCTCCAAAGAATTGGGCCTAAAGACGTTCAAGGACCTCATTGAATTTTACCCATTTCGATACGATGACCGATCCCGATTTTACCATATAAATGAACTCAGTGCAGAGATGCCCGCAGTACAGATAAAGGGCCGAATTAAAACTATTTCGCTGATCGGTAAATCTTTCAAAAAGCGATTAGTCGCAACATTTGTGGACGAAACGGGTGAAATTGAATTAGTGTGGTTTAAAGGGGTTCAGTTTGTAGCAAAAAAGGTTTTCCCCGGAGTCGAATACGTAGTTTTTGGGAAACCTTCATCATTCGGACAAAAACTAAATATTGCGCATCCCGAAATAGACCCTCTCACTCGAGTAAAAACAGAAATTGACCATCAGCTTCAACCTGTGTACTCCTCCACAGAAGCCCTTCGAAAACGATACCTCGACAGTAAAGGAATATTAAAAATTCAGAAGACTTTAATCCCTGAAGCAGTTAAACGAATTCAAGAGTTTTTGCCAGATTCACTCAGACAATCGTATTCTTTAGTTCAAAAAGCAGAAGCTATTCGCGAAGTGCATTTTCCAACAAGTAAAGAGGCCCTAAACAAAGCCATTTATCGATTGAAATTTGAAGAATTCTTCTTTATTCAAATGAAACTGTTGTCAATAAAAAAAGAACGCACTTTAAAATTTGCTGGTGAGGTTTTTAATAACGCGGCCTTATTAACTACATTTTATAACAAACACCTTCCTTTTGAGCTCACCGGTGCCCAAAAAAGAGTAATTAAAGAAATTTATGCCGACATGAAATCGGGGGTACAAATGAATCGTCTACTCCAAGGTGATGTCGGCTCTGGAAAAACCATCGTTTCCTTTATTTGTATGCTACTTCCTATTAGCAGCGGAGCTCAAGCATTGATTATGGCACCAACCGAAATTTTAGCGAATCAACACTTTCAAGGACTAGAACCTTTCGCAAAAGCCATGGGACTACGGATAGCGCTTCTAACGGGCTCCACTAAAATGTCAGAAAAAAAGCTAATCAAAAGAATGCTGAAAGATGGGGATATCGATTTA
>JAHEMU010000346.1 GCA_024643485.1 Cytophagales bacterium | reverse complement strand
CAGAAATACTACCATTCTGACTCCACGCAACCGTTGTAGAAAGAATCAACGCAAAGAATATGGTAAAAATTGATTTCATATTGTAAGTTCGTACAAAAAGCGAGCCATTTTTAATAAATACGTCTGACAACCGAAATTGTTTTGAAATTTTGAATAAAAAATTTACACATCAGCTAAAAAACACGGTATTATTGGGTTCTACATTCCTAATAATCGCCATTTTAAGCGCCTGTGGATCGAAAGAAGCGATTAAAGAAGCAGAGGAAATTTCTACTCCCAACTATCTTACAATTGAACATACAGCCGACATTGTCGATAATCATCTGTACCCGGCAGCCTCACTCCCATTAGGATGGATACAGGTGGCACCGGTCACCTCTTCAGGGGTCACCACTTCAGATTATGTAAACAGCGACTCCATTTTTTATGGCTTCGCTTTCAAAAACGGGATCAATCGACCTAATGAACATCTGTTCAATCTCCGTGTTGTTCCCGGAATCGATACCGTTGCTGGTGGGGGATTAAATACTAAAGGGGAAGTGTTTTCCCATAAAAAAGAATTATCTAGACCAGGATTTTATGGAATCCAATTGCCTAAAAGTGAGTTAAAATTGGAAACAGGCACCACGGCAAATGGAACCATTCACCGTTTTGAAAAAACCGGATCCAAACTTATAGAACTTCAAATATTAGCAACAGAAGATGTTAATTTAGACGTCAATAAAGTCACTTTTTCAGGAGACTCCATGGTCATTATTGAGCGGACCCAAGCTTCAAATAACACCAAATTATTTTATGCAATACATTGGTCAGAAAAACCTGATAGAAGATTAAGCACTTCCGAAATCGATACTCTTTCCGTGTCCAATTTTCAACGTTCATCTTTTAACATACAGCTTTCCTGGGGGGGGCAACATAAAACCATCACCTTGAAGACTGGAATATCAAGAAATTCCACGGCTGAAGCTATCTGCAGATTAAAAGAAGAGCTCCTCCGTAAAAAATTTCTTGAAATTATTGGGGAATCTCGAGCTACTTGGGAGAAGGAACTCAGTAAAATATCCATTAGAAACACCGATGAACGTATCATTTCATTTTTCTATACACAGTTGTACCGAAGCTATCTGACTCCGCTTCACGATCGGCTGGATTTAACCTCGGTGCCTGATTCAGTAGGTAGTGCCTTTTATAGTCGAATATTGTCCGAAATCCCTGAACTCAATTGGCAACTATTGAATCTTCTCAATCCAAAAGAAACCGCTTTTTTTGCCGATCAGCTTCATGAGGAAATCAAACGATGGCCATGGAATGCTTACGCTGCCAATATCGAAGGCGATTTGCCCTTATTATTGCATTTACAATATGAAAAAAAGCTTGCGACTCCCTTAAAAATTTCAGAGATAAATCGAGTAATAAAAAACAGACCAGGAGCTGCGTTGATCGACAAATATGGTTTTATCCCTGCGGCTTCGATGGAGGGCTTATTAAGCAGAGGAGTACAATATGGTCGGGAAGACCGGTTAATCTCCCTGATTTATCAAAACAAAGCGGATACACTCTTTGAAAGGCAGTATTTTAATCTTGCCAAAAAATCATACGGCGTAAAGAAATTTGATGGCACTTTCAGAGACTTTTATTCTGTAGGCGAAAGTAACCGGACTTTCGACAAAGGCACCCTTAATCAGCATCTTTTCGATATTTGGGATGATAATGATTTGATATCCGCATACCAAAACAAATTAGGATTAGAAACGGCACTAGATCAATATTTTAAAAGTTCAGAAAATAGCTTGTTGGGACTGTTAGATTTTAATATTAAGAGCAATCAATCTTATCCATATCTATATCACATCGCCGGAGCCTCCGAAAAAGCCGATAAGATGGTCTACAGCCTATTAAATATGTTGAAAGGACCTAGCGGTCAGAATCTGAATAACTATCCCTCCTGGTGGGTTTGGTCGTCTATTGGACTTTTCCCTTCACCCAATGCAATTAATTATTACTTTATCGGGGTCCCCTACTTTGATTTAGTAGAATTTCAATTCGAGTCAAGCACAGTATTGACCATCACTAGAGATTTGAATTTCTCCAACACACGTGAAGTACTTTACAATGGAGAACAGAGCTCCTCAAGCGTTTCTAAAAGTCAGTTAATTAAAGGAGGAACGATATTGGTTAAATCTCCAATTTGATTTTTATCAAATGGTTGTTTTTGATAAATACGATCTGTTCATTCCATTGTATTTGAGACCATATATCATCCTCTTTGATCACTTTTACTTTATGGCCTTCGTTTACAAAACCGATCAGATCGCTTCCCGGAGATGGACCAGTCATCATTGGAATATTATTATCGAGTAGAATAGCATAATGATATTCCTGTCCAAAGTTGACATGGTAGAAAAGTCCAGCCACGAAAATCAGAAAAACCATTCCCATTGCAAAAGGCGGAGATTGGTATTTCTTTTTGTGATAAACCATTAGTAGTAGAAAAATTATCGCAAAACCTATAAGTGTGAAGGCCACAAAGGTATAATTTCGATAATACAGGGATAGGAGCACATCCGCCTCGTTGGTATCGTAACCAGATAGTTGGTGCTCACCGGCCAGTTCTTCCATTTTAGACATCGCATCATCATCGCCGGTAGACAAATAATACAAGTTAATAAAATAGAGCGTTTTTGAAGGTTCATCGAGGGCTTCAGAGATAAATGCCATTTTGAGAAGCATGGCAGGGGTTGTTTTATTTTTCTCGAAAAGGGAAGAGTACAACTCAAAAGATTGGGTATACCGTTTTTCTTTGAAAAGGGAGTCTGCTTTATTAAGATCGTCTTGATCGGTAGCGAATGAAAAGTGGCTCAAAGCCGCTAAAAAGCAGGTGAGCAAAAAAGAATTAAATTTTTTATTAGATAGTTTTTGCATTTTTAAAACAAGCTATTACCTTTGCACCTCCATAACGGAAACGACCGTAAATATAGGAAAAAAAATAATGATTCCGTAGCTCAGCTGGTAGAGCATAACACTTTTAATGTTAGGGTCCTGGGTTCGAGCCCCAGCGGGATCACAAAAGCCACCTTCGGTGGCTTTTTTTTTGGTCCCGCTGGGGCTCGATTCTAGAATTTAAATTTTAGAATCTAAATTTTAAAATAGACCAAATAGCGGGAAATAAGAACATTGATAGGTAATTATCAATTATTTCGAAATTTTTCAGGATACCTTTCTTTAGTGGTTTTAATACTTTTGGTGAAGATTGAAATTAATTCATTGCTTTCTTGAATTA